>JBGCDC010000378.1:0-21070 GCA_045105055.1 Phycisphaeraceae bacterium
CTGATCTTTACTCTTTGCATGCGGAGTAATGGCGTCCTTCACTGCGACAATCCGGTCCATACCCACCGCAAAAAGCAGGTACTCCTTTGTGACCTCGTCCTTCGTCACATTCAAGAGCTTTTCGATCTCGGCCCTGTAGTTAACATCGAGACGGTTGTTCTTGCTACCAAGGACTTTATCGGCAAGGCGTAACGCTTTACGGTCCGAGGCCGCACGCATCACTGCTGTGGCCGCGAGCATTCGAGCGGCAATCTGCTGATCAGACTTCGACTTCGATGAAGAAAAACCAACGATGAGATCGGTCGCTCGGGGGCTCAGTGCGGCGTAGGTAATCGACTGTGAGCTAATGTCTGGCCGCTGTGCAAGTAGCCGAATCAAGCCGGGCGTGTCTTGATCGAGTTCGCCCAGCTCTAAGTACATCCCCGCGGCAGCAGCAACGGCCGGCCCATGTCGCTCGCGCGAAATGAGCTTCCTCAACGTCTTTGCGGGCACGCCTTTATTACCCGAAATACAAACGAGAAACTCTTTCTGATCAAGGTCCTTTTGCGCAAGCACCTTGGCGGACCAATCTGCCTGTGCATACACCGGCACAGCCGCAGCGGTCACAAGCAATAAGGTCGCAAATACAGCCCAAAAGCGTAATGGCAGATAGATCATTCCGCGATTGTAAACCAAGGCCAGCAGGCCGCAAAGAATTGGCTTAAGCCTTGAGCATTTCAAGCCGGCCCGTCGCGTCACCAAACTCTGCGACATCAACCTTCATGCGATCGAGCATCGACATGTACAGATTGCACAACGGCGTTTCCTTACGGTAATGAATTAGCCGACCTGTATCGATCGAGCCGTTCGCTCGACCAGCCATAACGATGGGTAGGTTCTCGTGGTTGTGGCGGTTTCCGTCGCAGATGCCGCTGCCGTAAAGCACCATGCTGTGATCAAGCAGCGAGCCTCGGCCGTCGGGTGTGTCCGCTAGCTTCTGTACAAACTTCGCAAAGCCCTCGGCATAGTACCGGTCGATTCGGCGGATCTTGTCGACCATCTCCACATTGTTGCGGTGGTGGCTTAGCGTGTGGTGGCCGTCCAGGATATCGAGTTCATCGAAGCGCCTGTTGCTGCCGCCGTTGCCGAGCATGAATGTGCTAATGCGCGTCACGTCCATACGGAACGCGAGGATCATCATGTCGTACATCAGGTCGATACGTTCAGACAACATCGTCGGGGCTTCGGTCGGCGGCGGCGTATCGGGCAACTCAATACTGTCGCTGCCCTTGGCCATCTGAACCCGTCGTTCGATCTCGCGGATTGAGGTCTGGAACTCATCGATCTTGTTGCGGTCAGACTTGCCGAGCTTCCGTTCGAGGCGCTGCGTATCGTGCATGACATAGTCGAGGATACTGGCCCGTCGACGCAAACGATCTTGCTTCGCGGCCTCGGCTTCGACGTTGCCGACCTCGCCGAACATCCGCTCGAACACATCGATCGGGTCAGTGATCTTGGGCACCGGTGAATCTTCGTCGGCCCAAGACACGTTAGAAACATACGCACACGAATAGCCCGAGTCGCACCGCCCCGCCGCGCGGCTACGTTCCATACCGATCTCGAGCGACGGTAGACGCGTGGTATCGCCGACCTGCTGCGCCGCGAATTGGTCGACACTGACGCCGAGACGAATATCGTTGCCGGAGGTCTTGCGGGCTTGCGCACCGGTTAGGAAGGTGGCAGAGGATCGCGCGTGGTCGCCAGGGCCATCGCCGTTCGCACGAGCTTTGTCCAGCGTCAGGCCCGTCATGATGTTGATGTGCTTTCGAACACCTTCGAGCGGCTTGAGCGTCGGAGAAAAATCGTATCGCTTGCCTTCGCCTTTCGGCAGCCAGTGATCGTAGTTAACGCCGTTGGGCGCAAAGACCATCGCCATGCGTGTTGGCGTGGCAGTCTTACCCGCCGCGGCCATCGCACGGGTTGTGCCCATCACGTCGAGCATCGGCAGCGCCATCGCAACGCCCAACCCTTTGAGCATGGTCCTTCGGGACATCGGCCGAACTTGTCCGGAGATGTTGAAGTTGGTTTGGTTATCGCGTGCGGGCTTGGTCATGGCTGGGTCTCTCTGCCTCGGGCTTTCAGGAACGCGTCGCTTAGGACAATCGCCTCGACTAATGATTGCATACGGTGGCGATCGTTTTCAACTGTTTGCACTACTTTTTTGATCGTTGGGCGGTCAAAAGGTTCGTTTCCACGGCCTACCGCGTATGTCAGCATCTTTTTTGACAAATTTTCGACGAATGCATCCTGCTGCTTCATCATCGCGGCCTTGAGCTCGATCGGACCGTTAAAGACGATCCCGCCAGGTAATTCGCCGGAGGCGTCGATGGGCTTGCCTTGTTCGCGGTCACGCCAGGCGCCGATCGCATCGAAATTTTCCATCGCCAAACCAATCGGGTCTAATCGTTTGTGACAAACCGCACAGTTGGGGTCCGCGACGTGTCGTGCAAGCTGCTCTCGCAGGGTCGCTTCCTCACCCACCGCCTCCGTAGCCAATTCCAACGGCGGGACGTCCGGCGGCGGCGGCGGCGGCGCGGTACCCATCAGCTGATCCAATACATAATCGCCCCGCTTCACCGGGCTGGTGCGCGTCGCATGACTCGTGACGGTCAGCGTCGCCGCCATCGTCAGCACGCCGCCGCGTGGCGAATTCGCGGGTAAGTCAACTCGTTTAAAGTCGTCACCACTCACACCACGAATACCGTAGTGCTTCGCAAGCGCCTCGTTCACAAACGTTCGATCGCTATCAAGGAACGAAAGTACACTGCGGTTGTTGCGTAGAACATCCGCAAAGAACAGTTCCGCCTCGCTGCGCATCGCGTTGCGCAGCTCGCCGTTGAACGCGGGAAACTTCTTTGGATCCATCTCTAAGCCATCGAGCTTGCGGAGCAGTAGCCATTGGCCCGCAAAGTTCTCGACAAGCGCATCACTACGTGGATCCATAAGCATGCGCTGCACTTGCTTCTTCAGAACGCTGGGCTTGCGCAATTGCTTGGACCGTGCCAAGTCGAGCAGCTGGTCGTCGGGCATGCTCGACCAGAGAAAATACGAAAGCCGAGAGGCGAGCTCGTAGCCATTGAGCTCGTAGACAAAGGATGAGTCGTGTGGTTTGGGATTGCCGATCGGACGGTACAAAAAATTCGGCGAGACCAGCGTCGCGGTCAGCGCAAGCTTCACCGCCGACTCGTAGTCATCGCCCGCCTCTCTCGCATCGCGATACAGCCGAAGCAACGCGCCAACTTCACCAGCATCGGCTGGGCGACGGAATGCTTGTGTGGCAAAGCGTTCGATGACCTTGCGTGCCGCCTGTGATTCGGTGATACGCCTTCGCCCCTCGACGCCCGGCAGGCGGTTGCCCTTGTCGTCCGCCGTGGGCTGAATAAAGAAAATCGCGTCACGTGCATCGCTGCGCTTAGTAACGATCGGCCCAGCAACAGCGACGGATTCAACAAAAAGGTTTCGATCTTGGCCACCAATGACTTCGTCATTGATGTACTTAATATTGACCTTGTGCTTGCCCGCCTTCACTTGTGTGGGGATCCGCACGATTTGGATTTTGTCTTCGGCTGACGCGGTCACGTCCACGGTCTCGAGCAGCTTATCTCCAACGGATATTTCGATCGTTGGGCCAATTCGATCTGCCTTTTCACCGCAGACCTGCGCGATGATTTCATAAGTACCATCTTGCGGAAAATCGTACTCGCCGTAGACACTGCCGTTGGCCCAGAGGTGGTGGCCCCCAACGCCAAAGTCATCACCCACCGCAGTGCGTTTCAAACCGCGAACAGTCCGCGGCTTAGGCGCTTCCCCCGACCCTAGTGACAACTCGACCGCGCGCTCCGCGATCTTCAAAAACATCTCCAATTGCAACGGCGACATCGACAGCACATCCGCATTATTGTCGAAGCCATAGCCCGTATCGTCACTTGGCAAATGCTCGGCCAAGTCATGCTGATCCGGATCAATGCCCAGCAAGTCGCGCATCGTGTTGCGGTACTCGCTGCGGTTGAGCCGGTGGATCGTGTACCAGCCCGGATCCGGCGCCGCGTCTTCGGGGTAGTACTCGGCAGCTTCGGTGACCCACTCTTCAATAAGCAGTCGCTCTTTCGCCGTGGGCTGAGGCTTTTTCTCAGGCGGCATCAGCCCGAGGTTCATCACCTCCACGACGGTGAGCCAATCCTCCGCAGCGTTCATGATCGACTTGATATCGCCGGGACCATCAAGGTCGACCCCGCCTTTTTTCTTGCCGTTGCCGTGGCACTCGTAGCAGTACTTCTGCATCAGCGGGCGGATGTCGTTCGTCAGCCGCTCTTCGAGCTTAACCGCTTGGGCGTCGCGTTTCGCATGAGCTTTGATGGCCTCTGCGGGATTGATATTGGCCCGAGGCGTTGCGCCCTGTGCATCGGGCTGGCCGACCAACAACCCCACAACGAGCGAGACCGTACCGACGAACAACAACAGCACAACGACGCGCCGATTTCCAACAAGTTGTGACGAACGATTTTGCATAGATGAGTAGGTGTACTTTAGCGCGACGCATCGCAGGCGTCTGTATTACAACATCGATCCACAAGGCCTAGCACATCAACAAAAAAGGCCGACCGTCGCAAAACGGTCGGCCTGTCCTAGTTAGTTATCGACTCGCTCGGGCTGCGGCGTAAGGCCAGGGCCCAAAGTGACTCGAAAAACCGAGTTATTCGGCCTTTTCCGCTTTAGCTTCGATCTTCTGGAGGAACGCAAAACGTCCATTGGCGTTCCATTCGGTGATGATCAGGTTGCCGTCGTTATCAAAAGTCAGGCCGTGCGGTGCGTTAAAAAAGCCTTCGGTCCAGTCCTTCGGAGCGACACGATAGTTCGCGCGCTGCCCCTTGTTGGGGTTGTCGCCGAGGACGCTGATGACCTTATTGTCTTTGTCCAGTACAACAGCACGACCAGCAAGTTCTGCGACTGCAGCGAGTTCGCCATGGAACACCACCGCGCAAGGCCGACGCAGGCCGGTCGTGGTGACCGCGATGAACTCGCCTTCGAGCGTAAAGGATTGCAATCGACCGTTCTCACGGTCAGCGATGAGCAGGGTTGGCTCTTCGCCGCGGTAGTCAACGTTGATGCCGTGGCAGGTGTTGAACTGACCGTCGCCTTTGCCACGCTCACCGAAGTGGCGGATGAACTTGCCTTTTTTGTCGAACTGATAAATCAGTTGCGAGGCATAGCCGTCGGCAAGATAAACGTCGCCATCCGGGCCGACCGCGACACCGGTCGGATTAAAGCCACCAGCCGGTGACTCTTCGGGTTTGCCCAAACGCATCACGACTTCGCCTTCAAGCGTCAGCTTAACGGCACCCTTCTTGTCTTTCTGCCCGTTCTGCGCGCCGTAGAGATAGCCCTTGCCGTCTTGCTCAACGAAGATCAAACTATGTAAACCGTGCTCGCCCTTGGCGATCCCCTTCTTGACTTTGCCTTCCTTGTCATAGACGAGGATGCCAAAGCCTTCTTGGTTCGGCGAGTTGAGCGTGATATAAATGTTGCCTTCTTTATCGACCGCGGCGCTACCATGGGTCGGGCCGAAGTGCTCGCCCTTGAGGACCTGCGCCCAGCCGGGGATCGTTTTGTATTGGTGCGCGTCTTGCCCAAGGACAACGCTCTCAGTGGTCGCGCGGCTTGGGCGATCGCTGTGTGCATGTCCGCCATGGCCGTCGTGAGCGAACGCGGTTGGTGCGAAGACAAGAGCAGCTGCGAGTAACAATCGTTTCATGGAAGTTCTCCGTGGATGGTTGAATTAGAAAGGAACATAGTAACAACCGCCGAGACTTCAAGATCGGCAGTCAGTTGAAATGACGTTGTAAAAGCTCTTACGCGAACAGTTCTTTCTTCACGTAGCCGTGGACATCCGTCAGGCGGAAGTCTCGGCCTTGGAAGCGATACGTAAGCTTCTTGTGGTCGATACCCATCAGGTGCAGGATCGATGCTTGTAGGTCATGGATGTGGATCGGGTTGTCCGCGACGTGTGCGCCCCACTCGTCGGTCTCGCCGACGACGGCACCTTGCTTCACCCCGCCGCCGGCCATGAAGATCGTAAAGCAGTTCGGGTGGTGGTCTCGGCCGAGGAAGCCCTTATCGTTCCGCGCCTCGTTCATCACTGTTCGCCCAAACTCACCGGACCAAACCACGAGCGTCTCGTCGAGGAGGCCACGTCGTTTTAAATCATTAATGAGCGCCGCGATCGGCTGGTCCGTCTGCTTGGTCTTAAGAGGAAGCTGATTAAGCAGGTCGTCGGCAGGGCGCGTGCCGTGCACGTCCCAACCCCAGTCGAAGAGCTGCACGAATCGGACGCCCGCTTCGCTCAAACGACGCGCGAGCAAGCAGTTGTTCGCGAACGATTCCTTGCCCGGCTCAGCGCCGTACATCTCCAATACCTCCGGCGACTCCTTGCGGATGTCCATCACCTCGGGCACCGACGTCTGCATACGGAACGCGAGCTCGTACTGCTCGATCCGCGTCAGCGTCTCGGGGCAGTTGAACTCCTGAGCCTGCTGCTCGTTGATCTTATTGATCGCGTCGATGGTTCGTCGTCGGGTCGCGCGGTCCACGCCTTTCGGATCGGTGACATAAAGGATCGGGTCGCCTTCACTTCGGCATTGCACGCCAGCGTGGATCGAAGGCAAGAAGCCCGAGCCCCATGCCGCGCCGCCGGCCGAAGGGCTCTTCCCGCCGGACACCAAGACGAGGAACGCGGGCAGGTTGTCGGTTTCACTGCCTAGCCCGTAAGTCAGCCAGGACCCCATCGACGGCCGACCCGCGAGGAAGTGCCCGGTGAACAGAGCGAGCTGTGCCGGGGCATGGTTGAACTGATCCGTATGTACCGACCTCACGACGCACAAGTCATCGGCGACGGTCTTGAGGTTCGGCAAAAGCTCGCTCATCCACATGCCTGACTGGCCGACTTTCTCGAACTTGAACGGCGTGCCGAGGATCTTGGCATTGGGCTTCACGAACGCGGAGCGGCTGGCGTAGACGTCTTTAGGCGCAACTTCGCCGTGCCGCTTATTGAGCAGCGGCTTGTAGTCGAACAGGTCGTGGTGCGGCGGCGAGCCGGCCATGTGCAGGTAGATGATGCGCTTAGCCTTGGGGGCGAAGTGTGTCGCGGCTTTGAGGATCTCGTCTTCGGATGGCGCGGTTGGTGCACTAAACGCCCCATCGGTCATCAGGCCCGCGAGCGCGGCAGCGCCGAAGCTCTTGGTCGCCTTGCCTAGGAAGTGGCGACGTGTGATAGCTTGGACGCGCTGGTCGTGCAGCTGTGGGTTGACGTAGTCCTTGTTCATGGCAAATCTCGTTGAAATCGGTCGAGTCTCAGGGAGCAGTCAAGCTAACGAAGCACCTTTTGGCAACGCCTATTCTTATGGCTTGTTGATCAATTCATCTAGGTTCAAAAGCACGTTGCCCACCATTGTCATCGCGGCGGCCTCGGCCGTATCGATCGTATCCGGCAGCGCGGGCGATGGGCCGACAGCGGTCTGTTCTGCGGCTTCGGGGTTCTCTTGGTAATCGGCGAGCGACTGCGTATAAACCTCGCGTAGTGTTTCGAGTTCGATCTTGCTCGGCTCACGTTGTAGAGCCAGCCACATGCCGTGCTTGAGTTTGTCCTCGATCGACTTTCCGCCCTCGGTGAGGATGCGTCGGCCGAGCATCTGAGCAGCCTCGAAGAACGCGGTGTCGTTAAGGGTCACGAAGGCCTGCAGCGGCGTATTGGTACGAGATCGCTTGGCGGTGCACAGGTCGCGGGATGGCGCATCGAACGTTGCAAACGAGGCGTAGTGCGAGCCGCGTTGCCAGTAGGTATAGACGCCACGTCGATACAAATCTGCACCCGAGCTTTGACGCATCCGTACGCCGGAGAAGGATTGAGGGATCACACCGTCGGGCAGGTAAGGCGTGACCGATGGGCCGCCGATGCGATCGGTGTCAAGGACTCCGCCGATGGCTAGCGCTTGGTCTCGGATCTGTTCCGCCGAGAGTCGCAGCCGAGGCCCGCGAGCCATCAAACGATTGAACGGATCGATCTCGCTTTTCTCTGCGGTGTGCAGTCCGTTCTGCCGGTAGGCAGAGGACATGACGATCAGTTTGAGGAACGACTTGGTGGACCACTTGAGGTCTTGCTGATAAGTAACCGCGAGGTAGTCAAGCAATTCTATATTGCTCGGGTAGCTGCCTTGGAAGCCAAAGTCCTCGGTGGTTTCAACCAAGCCCATGCCCCAGAGCTGTTCCCAGATACGGTTGGCTTGCACACGTGCGGTGAGCGGGTTGTCTTCGTGGACCAGCCACTTAGCCAAGCCCAATCGGTTCTTCGGCGCGTCATCGGGCATCGGGTTGAGCACAGCAGGCGTGCGAGGTTCGATGATGCCAAGTTCTTTGTCCGGCGCAAGGAAGCTGCCGCCCTTGAACAGATACGTCTGACGCTGCTTATCTGCGGGGAGGTCCTTCATGACTAGCGTCGTGGGGACACGCTTATTGAATTCATCAAGCTTTTTCTTGGCCTGTTCGACAGCTTTCTTCAGCTCGGCATCCTCGCCACCGGCTTGCTTGAACGCATCCTCTGCTGACTTTAGTGACGCTTCAAGTGAAGCGATCTCATCAAGGTGCTTCTGCGTGGGTGCTTTAATGAACGGGATATCGCGGGGCCGGTCGCTGTCTTCGGTCTGATTGAAAAAGGCGTAGAAGGCGAAGTACTCGTCGTGGAAGATCGGGTCGTACTTGTGGGTGTGGCACTGGGCACAGGCCAGGGTCAGGCCGATCCACACTTCGCCGGTCGTGTTGACACGGTCGATCACCGCGGCAGCACGGAACTCTTCATCATCCGTGCCGCCCTCGGTGTTGGTCATCGTGTTGCGGTGGAAACCCGTCGCGATGAGTTGGTCGAGTGTCGGGTTCGGCAGCAGATCTCCAGCAATTTGTTCGATGGTGAACTGATCGAAGGGCAGATCTTTGTTGTATGCATCGATTACGTAGTCGCGGAAGCGCCAGATGGATCGCGGTCGATCTTCTGCGAAGCCTTGCGTGTCCGCGTAGCGAGCTTTGTCGAGCCACTGCCGAGCCCAGTGTTCCCCGAATCGCGGCGAAGCTAGCAATTCATCAATGACACGCTCGTAAGCATCAGGCGATGGATCGTTGATGAACGCGCGGGCCTGGTCCGGCGTCGGCGGCAAGCCAATCAAGTCTAAATACACTCGGCGGATCAGTCGGCTGCGGTCCGCGGGGGCGTTCGGCTCTAAGCCGTTCTTGTACAAGTCCGCAAGGATGAAGCGGTCGATATTATTCGTCGCCCAACTCGCATCGGCACCCTTAGGAACGGCAGGGACCTCCGGCTTGGTCGGCTTCACAAAAGCCCAGTGGTCCGTGTATTCCGCGCCTTGCGCGATCCAACGCTTAAGGATGTCTACCTGCTTAGGCGTCAGCTGCTTCTTCACCGAATCCAAAGGAGGCATCTTTCGCGAGGCCTTCGTCGTCACCAGCACATCAATCACCGGGCTCGCATCGGGGTCGCCTGGCACGATCATTCCGAAGTCCACCGCTTCTTCACGCAGGTCCATGCGGAAACCTGCGGCCTTGGCTTCTTTTGAATCTTGGTCCGGGCCGTGACATAGCAAGCAGTGGTTGGACAGGATCGGCAGCACCTCTCGCGCGAAGTCGACCTTGTCTTCGCTGTCCGGTTTCGTATCCGCCGCGACGGTGACGATCTGCGCATCGGATGGCGTGACACGCGTCTCGGCGGGCGGATTACCAGTACGAAGCATCGGAGAAAGCAGCAGCAACACCGCGGCGATCAAACAGAGAGAACCAAACACGCTACTTAGCAATCGAAAACGGTTGTGCATCGTGAGAACAAGCTCCGTAAAAACACTGCGAGTCATGCTGTGCCGATACTGCATGACTGTAAAAGTTTAGCACACGAAAACGGTTATTTCCGTGCGATGCAGTGCCACTGCGCGGACGCCGCAGCAAAGGCCTGCATTACGCAAGGAATCTCAGGACCCGGAAGGTGACGCGCAAGGGACAAGAAAGAGCCGGGGCGCTCAGTTCTCTGGTCTATGCTGAGGCAAAATTGGATTACTTGCCGACGCGGGCGTTGGTCACTTTGCGGACGAGGTCCGCAGTGGACTCGGCCATAATCTTGGACATGATGTGGGCACGGTGGACCTTGATGGTCTCGATTGATCGGTGCATCTTGGCCGCGATCTGCTTGTTGGTCAGGCCGCTGACGATTTCGTCGAGCACTTCGTTTTCACGCGGGGTGAGGTTGTCCAAACGAGCAAGTGTCTCAGATCGCTCCGCACGGTCCGGTGCGCTTCGACGAGCCTCTTCAAGCACGTACTCAATCGTCTCGGGCAGACGCGGCGTCGAGATGTCATCTTTTACGAGGTAGGCGTTGGCGCCAGCACGGGTGATCTCTGCGGCGAGGTACTCGTCGCCTTGACCGGTGAGCACGATCACAGGCTGTAGCAGCCCAAGCTTACGCATCTCACGAATGACCTCTAGGCCGGTCGTGGTGCTCAGGCGGTAGTCAAGGAAGATGACCGCAGGATTGGTCTGCTTCACACGAGCGATGGCGTTGTCCGCGTCGACTTCTGAGCTCAGCTCGTACGGGCCGTCGGTCAGCTCCGCGAGACGCTCACGAAGGAGAACAATGTCGTCCTCGTTGTCATCAATCATCAAGACGGGGATAGTATTAGGCATGGCGCTCGTCGTTATTCAAGGATTCTAATCTGCAAGATGATACGCTGAAACATGATCATTTAGCAACTACAAAATAGCTCAGGGATTCATCGAGGTCGATTAAATAAGTACAAAGAAAGTGACGGTACATGCCCGTCACAAAGTTTGAGTTAAATGTTGGGGAGGCCTCAAAGAGACGGGGCCAACTCAGGATCACTCCGACTTCGGAGGGGCGTCCTCATCGACCACGCTAGCGTCTCTGCCAGAGCCTTGATCGTGGCCCCAGCGGTCTAAGACACTGCAGGCTAACTCACGTAGTCCGCTATACGCGACGGGCTTACGGAAGTAGTCGCGGGCACCACCTTCGGTTGCTCGACGGATATCCTCGGGCTGCTCACTCGTCGTAAGCATCACAACCGGAATATCCCGTAGCGATGGATCAGACTGGACCCATTCGAGAACATCAAAGCCGCTAAAGCGAGGCATATTGATGTCGAGCAGGACGACGTCGGGACGATTGCCATCTTCACGGAGGAAGCTCAGTGCGGCTTCACCATCGGAGATTGCATCAAGACGGTGGGCTACGCCGGATTCTCTGAACGCTTCGCGAACAAGGAAAATGTCGTCGTCGCTGTCGTCTACAAGCAGGATTCTAGTTTCGGAATTTGGCATACTTCTGGCCTCCTCTGCCACAACACGCGGCTTTGGTTATGCATCATTATGGCTCACAACGGAGACTCCGCCATAGCGACTAGGGGCTAAAAACCATATTTTTCAACGAAATACCGCACTGTCAGTAGCTAACTAAGTGGAATATAAACTGAATCATTAGGCATAAGAAATTAACGATAAATCAATAATAAGAAAGAGATAGTTATTGAATTGCTTGTCCTAAGCACTATCGAATCGATCACTAAAACTTCTAGAAAGTTCGGGGCGGGAAGACAGAAAACGCGCACTAAAGCCCAGAAAGCGGCTTCTTATTTGCCCACGGCCGTAGGAATACTTGATGAGTTGTAGGGAAGCTATCTAGACCCGCGTCTCAAAACGCAAGGATAAACCGCGCACCGCCGTCTTCACGGTCTTCGACCCAGACTCGGCCGTCATACCGTTCAGCGACCTGCGCAACGATCGCTAGGCCCGCGCCGGTGCCTGGGACATCCCTGCTGACGCCACGCTGAAAGAGTCCAAAGATCCGTTCGCGCTGGTGATCCTCAACGCCCGGGCCTCGATCTTCGACGACCAAGCCGGCCAGCTTTTGACCCGATTCGCCCTCAGCAGGTACAGATGCGTAGGGACGGATCAGGATCTGCGGCGCTTCGTCAGGCTTGGTGAACTTCAATGCATTGGACACCAAGTTGTGCAGCGACTGCCTGAGCCAGAACACGTCAACCGTCAGATCAGGCAACTCGCCCTCAACAGTGATCTCGGCAGAGGCTTGATCGATCGTCGCCTGCAGGTCGCTGAGCACTTCCTTAACGACCCTGCTGCTCGACACCGTCCCCGTCGCAGGCTCAGCACGCTGGGCACGCGACAACGTCAACACATCCGCGAGCAACTGATCCAATCGCTCGGCACCACGCACCACGCGACCAAGCATGTCCTTGCTCGAATCCTGCAGCCCTTCCATCTCTCGCTCAACTACCAAGCTCGAGAAGTTACGGATCGCACGCAACGGCTCACGCAGGTCATGCGAGATCACATACAAAAGCGACTTAAGGTCTTTGTTACGTTGAGCCAATTCGCGCTGGACGGTTGCCACGGCACTGAGGTCGATCGCTGACCCGCCGACGTATGTCTCGCCCTTCATATCTGTGTATACGAATCGCGTCACCATCAGCGGGATCACAGTGCCCATGATCGGCAGCTCGATGTGCACCGTCTGCGCATCGGGGGATTGCTCGCCCGACTCATCTAATTGTTGTGAGATCGATTCGAGGATGTGTCCCGCCTGAAAGGGCAGCGCATCCACGGGCCTTCGGCCAACGCAGTGCTCAGCCTTCACGCCCATCATCTCTTCGAACGCCGGGTTAATAAACACGTAGCAACCATCGCTGTCGACCGCCCACTGGATCGCGGGCGAGTTACGCATGAACGCGCTGAACCGCACGTTCATCGATCGCAGCTCCCACTCCGCTCGCTTCAGGTGTGTGATGTCGGTCGACACCACGACGATCCCATCAACTTCGCCAGCGAGGTTGGTCGTCGGCATCTTGTCAGTCTGGACATAGTGCGGCCTGCCGTGCTTACCTACAAAGGACTCGACGACGCCGAGCGTGGGTTTGCCAGATTCGACGAGGTCTTGGTCGTTGCGCTCGATGAGTTCGACGAGGTCTTCGGGGTAGAGATCTGCGAGGCGTTTACCAACGATTTCATCGCTGCTTTGATTGGCACGTTTTGCGGCGGCGGCGTTGGCTTGCAAGATGTTGCCATCGAGGTCTTTTCGCCAGACCATTGCGGGAAGGCGGTCGAGTACGGCCTGTGTCTCCCGGCGAGCGTGCCGAGCCTCCTCGCTAGCTTGATGCTTTTGCTTGGCAAGCGCATCGCGTTCAAGTTCACCAGCGAGCAAGGTACCGAAAAGCTCAACGATGTCGCGGTCCTGCGGGTCAAAGCCTCGGCCAAGGCTGTCCTGACTCGCGAAACTGATCGTGCCCCAGACTTCACCCGCCACACGGATCGGCGTGCCGATATACGACTCAAAGCCTAATGCCTGGTAGCCGGGGTGTGTCGCCAATGGCGTATGCGCCGCGTGGTTGACGGAAAAAGTCTTGCCCTCTTCAAGCGTCTTTTCGCAATAGGTTTGGCCCGTCGCGAGCACCTGTCCGTTACGGAGCTTGGTACTGGACACCGCGTAATGTGAGCGGACCTCATAAGACTGGCCCGTGATGTGAGCGATCACACCAAAGTCCAGGCTTAACCGTTTGCAGCCGAGCTTGAGGAACGCTTCGAGCGTATCGCCGAGCTTGCGGTCGGGGTCGCTAAGCAGCCGAGTCATGCCCGCGAGGACCGAGGCCAAGCCGGTGCTGGCTCCTTCAGAACTGACGTTGAAGTCACTCATAAAAACGCGGTGGGTTTTTGCTCAAGCGTGGAGGCATGTGGGCCGAGCTCGGGCGTCAAAAGGCGGGCCGCCGGCAATCGTGACCGGCAAGTCATTAAACCATATTCATTACCGCACATTCACGCCAGCGAAGTGAGTCGATTCAGCAACTTCCATCGATCGCTACAACCGTCACAGCCGCCACAAAACAACCACGCGAGACGCTGAGTTGGGCTATAGTCGTGGCCGATCTAGGCAATCAGCCTCACGCCCATCGACGGAGTCCCACCAATGTCAACGCTTGATACAAAGCCCCAAGCCGTGCTCACCCGCCTGAGCATCATGATGT
Organism: Phycisphaeraceae bacterium; assembly: GCA_045105055.1. GTDB lineage: Bacteria > Planctomycetota > Phycisphaerae > Phycisphaerales > Phycisphaeraceae > JAHQVV01. The sequence goes on from JBGCDC010000378.1 coordinate 14,133, forward strand.
TCCTTCAGTTCTTCGCTTGGGGGGCGTGGTTCGCGACGCTTGCCTTGGCGATGGGATCCAACGACTTAGGTGATTACATCGGCGGCGCGTACGAGAGCGCACCGATCGCTGCGATCTTCGCCCCGCTGTTTCTTGGGCTGATCGCGGACAGGCTCTTCCCATCCGAAAAAGTCATGGGCGTGCTCATGGTCATCGGCGGCGGGATTATGTGCGGCGTCGCAGTCCTTGCCCCGCAAGGCGCGGAAAAAGGCGGACTCATCGTCTGGCTGATGATCGCTTACATGATGTGCTATATGCCGACGCTGGGCCTAGCCAACACGATCACCTTCACGCACCTGCCCCAAGAACTTTTCCCCAAGGCACGCGTCTGGGGCACCATCGGCTGGATTGTCGCGGGCTTGGGCCTCGGTGCCGTGGGCTGGTCTGCCTCGCTCAACATCTTCTGGCTCGGTGCGATTAGCAGCCTGCTACTAGGCATCTATTCGTTCACACTCCCAAGCACCCCGCCGCCCGCCAAGGGTAAGCCGTTGGACATCGGCTCGCTGCTCATGTTCGATGCCTTCAAACTACTCAAGAGCCCGCCCTTCTTTGTCTTTGCGATCTGCTCGTTCCTGATTTGCATCCCACTAGCCTACTACTACGGCCAGACGTCGGCGTACCTTGGTGCAGCAGGCTTTACCGAAGCAGGCGCAGCCATGACGCTCGGCCAAATGTCCGAGATCGGCTTCATGCTTCTCATCCCCTTCTTCTTCAGGAAGCTGGGCGTAAAACTCATGCTCCTAATTGGCATGGGCTGCTGGGTCCTGCGTTACGCCTTGTTCGCAATGGGTGCGCCCGACCAAATCATGTGGATGCTACTCATGGGCATCGCACTGCACGGCATCTGCTACGACTTCTTTTTCGTCACCGGCTTCATCTACACCGACAAGAAGGCACCCGCAGCTATTCGGGGTCAAGCGCAATCTCTTTTAGTCTTCCTCACGCAAGGCCTAGGCATGTTCGTTGGCTTCCGTATGGCGTTCGGCGGCAACGTCCCATTTACCGCATGGCTTTCGGAACAAAGCTGGGCCAGTAGCATCATTAAGGAGCCCATCAAAATACCGAACTCACTTGGAGAGATCGGCGTTACAGGGGATATGGCCGATATCGGCGCCGCGCCTGCAAACCACCAGCCACTAATCGACAACATCGCGCAACTCAAAGGCGAGCAGGAAGCACCGACCTTCGTCGAGACCATGACCGGCATGTTCGGCAAGGGATACCCCGAAGGCGTGGACCCGACCCTTCGTGATGCTGCGATGAACGACTGGATGAACTATTGGTACTTCCCAGCCGGCATGGCCGCGGTGATCTTGGTCGTCTTCGCCGTGTTCTTCTGGGACAAAGTAAAGACCGACGACATTGACATCGAAGATGCGGCGGAAGCGCTGCCTGAAGACGCGCCGGCGTAATGCCAGCTAGCGAATGAACGCCTTGTAGGAGGGCGAGGCTCCCGCCGTGCCGTTACCCACAAAAGATTCGCGGCTCGGCAGCACCTTTAATCAAGCTACTCAACGAAAGACCACTTCCATGAAACGACGCGAATTCCTTGCGACTAGTGCGGCGGCTGCCGCGGCCATCACCACCACCGCCGCGGTATCGGCCGACGACCATGGCGACAAGGCCAAAGACAACGGCGGCAAGTTCAAACTCAAGTACGGCCCGAGCCCCGGCCAATTCAAAGCACACGCCGGCGACGACTACTTAGATCAGATTCAGTTCGCTGCCGACCAAGGCTTCACCGGCTGGGAAGATAACGGCCTGCCGCGCCGCGATGCGAAACTCCAAGAGGCCGTGGGTAAAAAGCTCAAAGACAATGGCATGACGATGGGCGTGTTCGTCTCCGTCTCCGCCGCGATGGCGCCGAAGTCGGACAAAGAGACACGCGACGCGCTGTGCAAGCGCATGACCGAGATGCTCGACGTTGCAAAGCGATGCGGCGCGAAGTGGACAACGGTTGTGCCTGGCTCGGTCACGCAAAAAATCCATATGGACTACCAGACCGCAAACGTCATCGACAACCTCCGCGCGTTGTCCGAAGTCTGCGAGCCTAGCGGCCTCGTCATGGTGCTCGAGCCTTTAAACTGGTGGGCCAACCACCCCGGCCTGTTCCTACAAGGCATCCCGCAGTCGTACATGATCTGCCGAGGCGTCAACAGCCCGAGCTGCAAGATCCTCGACGATCTGTACCACCAGCAAATCACCGAAGGCAACCTCATCCCGAACATCGACAAGGCATGGGACGAGATCGCGTACTTTCAAGTCGGCGACAACCCGGGCCGTAAAGAGCCTTACTCCGGCGAAATTAACTACCAGAATATCTTTAAGCATCTTCACAAGAAGGGCTACGAAGGCGTCATCGGTATGGAGCACGGCCACAGCGTCGGCGGCATCGAAGGCGAAAAGAAATGCATCGCCGCCTATCGCAAAGCAGATGATTTCGAGGTGTAAGCCGGCTTGATTCAATCTGAGCACGAAGCGTAAGCGAGTGTCTTGTACTCTCTGATTCGTGGCACTCGCTTACGCTTCGTGCTCAGATAAAACAATCAACTAAAAAAGCCCACGCTGCAACAGCGTGGGCTTTTTTTTTACAACGTGGTTGATCGTCGATTGATTAGACGATCTTGTACTTGCCGGGACGTCGGACGTCGGGGAACGGCAGTTCTACTGGACCGGCCTTAGGGCCGTCGTCCATACCTTCGGGTCGCAGCTTAAGCTTCGCGGTTTCAGCGAGGAACTTGAACTCGAGTTCCTTGCCGGAGTACGCGGACTCGCGGCCGAGGATACAGGTTAGCGACGAGTCGGCGACGCCTTGGATTTCCATGATCGGGTTGTTGTTGGTGATGCCTGCGATCAGGGCCTTGTGCTCTTCGACGTAAGGCTGGTTGTTGCCCTCTCGGCCGGTGTTACGCCCTAGGACGGTGGTGCCGTCGTGGCCGCGTGCGATCCATGAGGTTCGGCCTGGGTTAGGCCGGAGGTCCATGGTCCCCTTGGTTCCGATCCATCGGTTAGAGACCTTGTTGGTCGAGCCTTTGTAGTGGCGGCCCATGAAGGATGACTGCACGCCGTTTTCGTATTCGAAGTGGACGGAGAAGTGGTCGTAGATCGTGCCATACTCGGGCTCGGTGCGATCGATTCGGCCACCCGAGGCATAGGCCTTGATTGGCGGTCCGCCCATGGACCAGTTGATGGCGTCGATGTTGTGAATGGACTGCTCGGCAATGAGGTCGCCTGACAACCAAGGGAAGTAAGGCCAGTTCCGCATCTGGTAAGTCATCGGGTCCCACTTGCTCTCGCCGCCGTCTCCGAGGTGCCACTGGGTCGATGAGCAGTAATACTGGTAGCTGGCGGTGATGTCGCCGATGACGCCGTCTTGCAGTTGCTTGATCGCGTCGGCGTAAGAGTTCTCGCGGCGGTACTGCGTGCCGGTGACGATGGCTAAGCCGTTCTTCTTGGCAATCTCACCAGAGGCGATGACGTGGCGGTAGGTATCGCTATCAACGCAGACGGGTTTTTCGACGAAGGAGTGCTTGCCGTTGTTGACCGCTTCACGCAGGGTGAGGTAGCGAAGGCCGGGCGGCGTGGTTTGCACGACGATGTCGACGTCGGGGTGGGCGCAGAGTTTCTTGTAGCTGTCCATGCCGACGAAGGTGGTCTCGTCGGTGACGCCATAGCCGCCCTTAGGGCCCCATGCTTTTTCGATGGCTTTCTTCGTACGCTCGGTGCGGTCTGCAGCGACATCCGCGACAGCAACGAGCTTGACCTTTAGGCCGAGCTCTTCTGCTGCACGCAGGCAGTTGCCCAGTGCGCCGGTGCCGCGTCCGCCGCAGCCGACGATGCCCAGGCCCAGCGTTTTATCGCCGGACTGCGCGAAGGCGTTGGAGCTAAGTAGGCCGAGGTTTGCGGCAGCCGCGGTGGCGGCGAGGCCGGCCGCACCGGTCTTCACAAATGATCGGCGGGAGAGTCCGTTTTGGTTCGTATCGCTCATCGAGTCAATCCTTATTGCGGGCGTTTTGCCCTGGGTCTGAGCACGACAAGCTCTTGCCGCGCCCTCCTTCTAACGAGTTCAATAGTTTATCATCCGACGCCCAGTACCTGAGCCATCTGGTTGCGGACGGTCTTGAGCCGGTCCAGCCCCCCGCCGCCGACCTCGGCCGTGAACCAGCCGGTGAAGCCGACCTCGCCCAAAGCAGTACGCACTTGGTCCCATGGCAGGTCGCCTTCGCCGATGTCTGTCCACGCGTTTTTCGCTCGGCTGTAGCCTTTCACATCGAACTTCACCGCGCGTGGGCCGAAGGTTCTGATCCAGTCCGCCGGGTTGCCGTACTTCCAGTGGTTGCCGATGTCGTGGTACATGCCGACCCACGGGCTATCGAACGCGTCGACGAACGCGGCCCAACGATCGGCCGACTGCTCCGGGCCTTTGTCGTGGTCGTAGAACATCTGATTCCAGACATTCTCAAACAAGATGCGCTGGCCCAGCGCCGCGGCAAGCGGGATCGCCTTCTTGATCTCCGCGATCGCTCGCTCGGCACAAACAGCTTCGGGCCCATCGTTGCCACTGCCCGGCACCAGCAGCACCGCGCTCCCCCCCGCCGCATGACTCACGCGGATACAGTGCAGCAGATTGTCGAGCGCTTGCTTGCGGTCGGCTTCGCTGCTGCTCGTAAAACGTTTTTTCCAGTGGGCGTGATTGATCGCGTTATGGACGAACACGCCGGACGCTGCGACCGAGGCGCGTGCCTCTTGCGGGGTGTACTCCGCGGCCTGATCTAGATCCACGCCATCAAAACCAGCCTGCTTCGCAAGGCTTAGCCGATCGGCCAAGGTCAGCGGCTTTCCGTCAGCCCCCTTCTTCGTGATCATGCCGAGCTTGCACGAAAGCAAATAACGATGATTCATCGGGGGCAGCGGCATGCTTACCTCCTTCTCATCGTCGGCTTGCGATACCGATGCTGAACCAAGCACCACGACGGACGCGGCGGCTCCGCCTAGTAACACCCCGCGCCGTGTTAGATCGCTGCTCATCACTGCCCTCTCGCTCAGCAACCGCTTGGCCGCCAGCTAATTCGCTTGCTTGTGTAAGAAGGATGCCCGTGTGGCGGGACGATTACAAGCACAAAATTAGATATGGATTGATCGACCACTCACGCCTAATGCTGCTTCCTTGACCGCTTCGCTGAGCGTTGGGTGGGCGTGGCAGGCACGGGCGATATCCTCACTGGACGCTGCAAAAGCCATCGCCGTCGCACATTCTGCGATCAGGTCGCCCGCGCTGTCGCCGATGATGTGTACACCAAGTACGCGATCCGTCACCGCATCAGCGAGCACTTTGACCCAGCCCTCGGTGTCATTGTTGGCTCTCGCTCGGCCGTTGGCCATAAACGGGAAGGCTCCCTTTTTATAGTCCACACCCTCATCTTTAAGCTCTTCTTCGCTCTTACCGACGCTGGCAATTTCAGGATGCGTGTAGACGATGGACGGGATCGTGTTGTAGTCGATGTGGCCATGGCCGGTGGCGATCATCTCGACGCAGGCGATGCCCTCTTCCTCGGCCTTATGCGCGAGCATCGGGCCTGGGATCACATCACCCACCGCGAACACGCCGTCGACGTTGGTCTTGAATCGCGGGTTCACTTCGATCTGCCCACGCTTGTTCGGCGTAACGCCAATATTTTCAAGCCCAAGCCCGTCCGTGTTCGGCTTACGCCCCACCGATACGAGTACGCGATCGGCCTTAACCGGCCCAGCGTCTTTGATATCAATCGTTACGCCGTCTTTGTCGCTGGTGACACCCTGCACTGCGGAGCCGAGCATGAACTCGATCCCTTGAGCTTTGAAGGATTTATGCGCCGCCTTGGCGAGTTCCGAATCCATTCCGGGCATGACGCGATCGAGGTACTCGATGACGGTGACCTTCGAACCCAAACGTCGCCAAACGCTGCCGAGTTCTAATCCGATGACGCCCGCGCCGATCACCGCCAAGTGCTCAGGCACCTTCTCATAGCTCAGCGCATCGGTAGAAGTGTCGACAAGGTCATCGTCTAGGTTGATGCCCGGAATGGTCGAAGGCACCGAGCCGGTGGCGATGAGGACGTTGGTGGCTTTGACCGTGTCCTTGCCGATCGTTACAGACTTGTCGCTGTTGAAGGAGGCGCCGCCGTGGTAGACGGTGATTTTGTTCTTCTTCATCAGGCCCGCGACGCCGGTGGTCAAGGCCGCGACGACCTTTTCCTTGCGTTTGAGCATGGCCTTGAGGTTAAGCGCGACCGATGAAACCTCGATCCCGTGGGAGAAGAAGTGCTTGGTGGCGTCTTCATATTTGTGCGACGACTCAAGCAGGGCCTTGGACGGGATGCAGCCGACGCGGAGGCAGGTGCCCCCGAGTTGCTTTTCCTTGTCAACAATGGCGGTATCGAGCCCGAGCTGAGCGGCGCGGATCGCGGCGACATAGCCCGCAGGGCCGGCACCAATAATGAGCAAATCATGTGTGTTTTCGGGCATGCCACGAATGATAGCTATTGATCAACGCCACGCAACGTCCCAAAAGTATTCTCAGCCACAATGACTCGCGGGCCAAGCAACTCGGGCAACTGCATCACTTGCAGCCAAAAATTGAGTCCAATATTGCACTGTTTAACGTCACAATACCGCGGTATCGCCCATTAGGGCGTAAAAAGAGACGAAACACAATGGGCCAAGAACAAAGCATCGCAAATTCTCATAACGCCACTTGAACGGCGTTCCAAGGTGCGATAAAATCCATCCGGCAGGCTAGTTAGGACGTTCTATCGTGTCATTACTTGTACCTCCTGCTTTGTCAGCGTTTGAGGATGTAAATATGTCGATAAATAAAACAACCCTATTCGCCGCAGCATGCACGTTTGTGCTATCCGCTC
>JBGCDC010000379.1:0-3474 GCA_045105055.1 Phycisphaeraceae bacterium
CCCCGGACAGCTCACAAGCGTCGTCACCTACACCCTCAATAACAGCGACGAACTGGTCATCAACTTCGAGGCCACCACTACCGCGCCGACCGTCGTCAATATCGTCCACCACACCTACTGGAACCTCACCGGTGACCCGACGCAAAAAATCCTCGACCACAAACTCATGCTCTTGGCCGACGCCTACACGCCGATCGATGAAACCAGCATCCCCAACAACGGCATCCAACCCGTCGAAGGCACGCCCTTCGATTTCCGCTCGGCAACCGCGATCGGACAACGCATCGACGACAACAACGAACAACTCAAGAACGGCATCGGCTACGACCACAGCTGGGCGATTAACGGTGACCCAGGCACGATGCGCATCGCCGCGGTCGTCTACGAACCCACCACCGGCCGAATCATGCAGATCAAAACCGATCAGCCCGCCATCCAGTTCTACTCCGGCAACTTCCTCGACGGCAGCTCCACAGGCAAAGGCAACATCGCCCATCAATACCGCACCGGTTTCTGCCTGGAAACACAACGCTTCCCTGACTCACCCAACCAACCCGAGCTAAGCAACGCCGTCCTACGCCCCGGCGAAACCTACACGCACACGATGGTGCACGTCTTCAAAACGAAGTGAATTTAATAAGGGCGCCACACTGCGACTCGAATGGTGATGTGTGTAGATCACCTGTTGTGAAATAAGAGTAGTTCGCACACAGCGTCCTTCGAGTCCGCAGTATGGCGCCCTTACTTAGCCTTGTACTTTGGGTTCTTCTCCGTCGGCACTGGGGCGTTCGTTTCCTTCTGCCAAATCTTGAGTTTCGCGGTGAGCTCAATCGCCTTGCCGACTTCCGTCTTTGACAGATCGTTCTGTTCCCCGGGATCGTTGGCTAAATTAAAGAGTTCGGTATTGCCGGTCTCGAAATACCTGATCAGTTTCCAGTCGCCGCTGCGGATCACCCCGCAAGGCGTCGCACGCCACGGCGGCCGCTGCGCCTCCGCACCCTCGCCGCCTGAATAACCCTGCAGATATGCGGGAAAGTGGAAGTAGATCGCCTCGCGTCCAAGCGATGCCGACGGATCGCGCATGACCGGTAACAGCGACACGCCATCGACTGGCTGGCTCTGAGGCAACGTGCCCTTGCCCACCTCCGCAAACGTCGGGAAGAAATCCAACAACATGACCGACTCATCAAACGTCGAACCCGCCTTCGTCACGCCCGGGTACTTTACGAACAACGGCACACGGATCCCGCCTTCGTAGAACATCCCCTTGCTGCCACGCAGCGGGTGCTGATCGGTGAACCCGCCGTGCCCGCCGTTGTCTGAGGTGAAGACGACAATCGTGTTGTCCGCGACGCCCTGCTCATCGAGTGTATCGAGCACTCGACCGATGTACTGATCCATCGCCTCGACCATCGCAGCGTACTTCGGATCTTTGTGCCGCTCGCCTTTCTCTCGCGCGTCAGCGGCCTTAGCCATCGCCTTAATCGGCTGGATCGGTGTGTGCACGGTGTACAACGGCAGATAAAGGAAAAACGGCTTATCCGAATCCTTTTGCTCGCCGATGAAGTCTGCCGCCTCTTGCGTCAAGCGATCTGTTAGATACTCACCCTTCGGACCGTCCTTGAGAAACTGATTGCGATATGGGCTGAAGTATGACTTAGGATGCCCGCCGTGGTGCCCGGCGACGTTGATGTCAAAGCCGTGCGCGGTTGGTCCGCCCGCCTCACCCACTCCAAGGTGCCACTTGCCCATATGTGCAGTGGTGTAGCCCGCGTCTTGCAAGACCTCGGCGATCGTGACAAAAGACGGATCTAGCGTGTCACTGTTCTCCGTCGGGATTAGCACACGATCACTGACCTTGCCGCGGCTCGAGCTGCCGACGGTGTAGACCCCAGTGCGCGGGGCATACATCCCAGACATCAGCGCGGCACGCGTCGGCGCGCAATTCGCACAGTTCGCATAAGCCGCGTTGAACACCATCGACTCGCCAGCAAGCTCGTCGAGGTTCGGCGTCAAATAGTAGTCACTGCCCGTCACACCGAGGTCGGTATAGCCCAGATCGTCGGCCATGATGAAGACAATGTTCGGAAGCTGCTCGGCCTCAGCAGAGAAGCCAACGAGCAGTGTTAGTGCAAATACAAAATAACGAAGAGACAATCGAGTCGAATGCATCAGGATGGTTTCCTAGGAAAGTGTGTTTAAGAAGACAAGCCTGACCACAGCTTCGTTACGCGTGATAGTAACGATGACCTTAATTGGCTTCGACCTGAATGACGTGGAAACCACCCGCGTTATCCTTCGCATATTTCTTCATCTGGTCTGGAACTCCGCCCGCTCGGACCTTTTGCCCAGGGTTGGGGAAGTAGATGATGTGCACTGCGACCGGTGCGGCGGAGCAATACAGTCGCGTGACATAATTGATCCGGTTCCAACTCTTCAAGTGACTGCCATAGGGCGAACCATCGGAGAGGAAGTGCACGGTGTCCATGCCAGGGATGTTCATGCCTCGCTCGATGGCATCGTAGGTGCGCGTGCCGAGAGTGAGTTCCATGTCGTACGAGAACTCCTCCATGGCCTGCTTACGATTCTTCGCCGGTATCATCCCACCCGCCGCGAGCGTACGGACATGACCGCCGAAGTCCACGATATTGAATTTCACTCGGCTGGGGAACGAACGAACGACATCGTTAAGCGTCTGCTTTAACGACTCAATTTGCGCACCTTCCATCGACTTTGAAGCGTCCACCGAGAACACGGGGCGGTCGCTGATCACAGCGCTTTCATAAAAGCCCGCGACGGGTTCGACTTTAACCTCTGCGATCTTGTTCGCACTGCGCCACTTGCGCGTAGCCTGTAGATCGACCTCAAAGTCTTCGCCATTGACCTGCCACCACTCATCGAACGCTTCAATCGTCATACCCTGCGGCTGGCCAGCAACAATGGAAAGTAAGGCATAGAGCGCATCCTGACGAAACCGGCCGGTCTCTTGGCTGTATCGCTCGCGCAGTAGAGCCACTGCTTCTTTCTCAGGGTTGTAACCCGCCGCGTCATAAATCGCGACGCTAACCGGCCAAAGCGTGTCATCATCAATCGACTCAACTAGCTTTACAGACAGACCTTCGCCGCCGATTCGGCTCAGCGCACGCGTCGCGTACACCGCAGTATGCAGATCTTTATGTTTGATTAGTTCTAGGAGCGGGTCACGCGCGGTAACGAGCTTCGCTTGCCCCGCCGCCATGATCGCGTAGGTGCGTGGGGTCTGCCGGGGGTCGTAGCTCAAAGGCGGTTTCTGCGCCGCTCGCTTTGGTTCACGGCCGATTGCTCTGAGCAGCGAAGCTTCATCCACCGGCTGGTTCGTACCAGCCAACGCGAACTGGGCAGCCATCGCAACGCCCTGATCTTTACTCTTTGCATGCGGCGCAATGCCGTCCTTCACTGCGACAATCCGTTCAAAAAAAAAAAAAAAAAGCAGGT
>JBGCDC010000380.1:0-5889 GCA_045105055.1 Phycisphaeraceae bacterium
GTGTCGCGGGGGAAGTCGAAAGCGAGGCGGACCTTGTCGCCGTGAATCTGGACCACACGGATCAGGCCCAACGGGTTGTCCGGGTCGCCTATGATGACTTCTTCGCCAACGCGTCGGGTGAGTGCAAGCATGGGTTCGTCCTTGTTTCCATTGGCCGGCAGGCAGCACGGCACATCCATCAGCCAACGCACATCATGCGCGCTTGACACTGTTGATCGTCGGCCAAAACCGTGCGTTCACGGTTGTTCGGCTTAGCGGGTGTTGTTATTGGACGGAGCTAGAGTCGTTAGTGGACCTGTTCGACGCCGGTGACGCCCGGAACTTTTTCGAGAAGATTACGTTCGATACCCATTTGCAAGGTCATGGTGGACGATGGGCAGCCAACACAGGCACCTAGGAGCTTGATGAGAACAGTACCATCGGATCGGATGCCAATGAGCTCTAAGTCGCCGCCGTCGGACTGGATAGCAGGCCGGATGCGTTCAAGGACCGCCATGACTTGTGGCTTGAGGTCGCTGGTGGATTCGGAGGGCGTGGTGGTCATGTGGCTGTCTTTCGGGCCGAGGGCTCAAACGCTGATCGTTACAGCATCATAGGCCGAAGCTTTGGCAATGCATAATTAGCGTTCTTGTGCGGTGGCTTCTTGGGGCAGTGCCTCGAGCATCTCCGCGAACTGGACCCAAGCGGGCACGAAGCCGGGCTGAGTCTGCGGCGAGCAATCGCAGGCGGCCATCGGGTCAGAGCCTGGCACGCCGTGAACGTGGATGTATGCGAGCGGCTCAAACGGCGCGAGCTCACGAATCGAGACAGCATCCTTAGTCGGAAAATCCTCGGGCTTATCCGTGGTCACTTTACCAGTGGCGAGCCATTCGATGCTGCGGGTGAAGATCGTTTGGAAGCCGACACACTTGAGTGCCGGGCCGTCTTTATCATTCTTCCACCAGTGGCCCATGACGTTGGTCATGACGGTGCCTTTGCCGAAGGGGATCGTCCATACGATCGGCTCGTGGACGCCGGTACCCTTGGTGTCGGGCTCGGCATAGGCGGTCATGAGGACTGTCATGTTCTTGGCTGGGCCACGCTGGCCGTGGTACAGCTCGTCCTTCGCGTGCATCCATTTGTCGGGCAGGCCTTTGAAGACGGGGTGCTCATTGTCGAGGGTGTCGACGAGGTAAGGGTGCTGTCGGCCGTGACCTGCGCCGGGGCCTTTCCCTGCTTCTTGGACGACCTTGTTGCCCGCGTCGTCGAAGTAAACGCGCTTGCCAGACTTGTTGTTGCGCCAGAGTAGACCGATCATTTCTTCGAACTCGGTCCAGCCGCGGAAGGGGTTGTTGCCCGCGTGGAAGGAAAAGACGTCGCCACCTTCACGGACATAGTCGAGCCAAGCGGTTTTGATATGGTCGGGCCACATCTCGCCGTTGTAGTTGAGGACGATGACGTCGTACTGCTTAAAATCAGGTTTAAAGGCTTGCCACTTTGCGGCCTTTTCGGGGTCTTGACGGTCGGGGGTTTGGATGATGTCGGTGTCGAAAATCTTGGCATCGTCGAGGATGTTTTTGAGGACGGGGGTGTCCATCATCCAGCCATGGTTATTCTGACCGGTGAGGATACCGACCTTAATCTTGTCTTGGGCTTGTGCGTTAACGCAGCCCAACAGCATGGCGGACAGCGTGAGCAAGATGATGAAAGTGCGTGGCATATTGGGTTCCTGTATGTCGGGTTCAACTCAATGTTGACGTTTTATCGAAGCACGATTGTACGCGATAGATTGAAAAATGAGTCATACCCATTTCGGTTTTGACTTTGCGTTATAGCCGCTGGTGGAAGCCTGTCGGCCTAGATGAACGGGCTTGCAGCAGACTCGAAAATAGCTTGAACCGCAGGCCGACGGGCTTCCGCCAGGGCTATAAAAAAACGCCGACGGATTGCGTCGGCGTTCTCTTTTATTTGTTTTATGAAGACCTGTGCGTATTACTTACGCTTGATCTTGTGCAGGGTGTGCTTGCGAAGACGGGGGCAGTACTTCTTCATACCCTCTTTGAGCTTCTCAGCGATGCCACCTTTGACATTGATAGGCGTGCGGTAGTTCAGGTCACCGGTTTCGGTGCACTGGAGCCAAACGTGTTCAACCGCACCTTTTGATTTCTTAGACATGGTATTTCTCGTGTTAGGGCTTCGCTGCCCGGGGGTAAAACTGGCCGTCGGCGTGAACCGACGGCCAGTATGAGTTGTTTAAATCAATCTGATTACTTGAGGATCTTGGTGACGACACCAGCACCAACGGTACGGCCGCCTTCACGAACGGCGAAGGACAGGCCCTCTTCCATCGCGATTGGCTTCTCGCCAAGGTCGATCTTCATCTGGACGTTGTCGCCAGGCATGCACATTTCTGCACCACCTTGGAGTTCGATCTTGCCGGTCACGTCAGTGGTGCGGAAGTAGAACTGTGGGCGATAGCCGTTGAAGAACGGGCTGTGTCGGCCGCCTTCTTCTTTAGTCAGGACGTAGACCTCGGCTTCAAACTCGCTGTGCGGGTTGATGGACTTCGGTGCTGCGAGGACCTGGCCACGCGAGATGTCGTTCTTTTCAACGCCACGGAGCAGGCAGCCAACGTTGTCGCCAGCGATACCTTGATCGAGGATCTTGGTGAACATTTCAACACCGGTGACGGTGGTGGTCTGGGTGTCGCCTAGGCCGACGATCTCGATGGAGTCGCCAACTTTGACCACGCCACGCTCGATACGACCGGTTGCGACGGTGCCGCGACCCTTAATCGAGAAGACGTCTTCAACGGACATCAGGAATGGCTTGTCGATTTCACGCTCGGGCTCATCAACCCAAGTGTCGACCGCTTCCATCAGCTCAGTGATGCACTTGGTTGCGGCTTCGTCGGTTGGGTTCTGCAGCGCGGGGAATGCGGCACCCTTGATGATCGGCGTGTCGTCGGCGAAATCATACTTCTCGAGAAGTTCTTGGATTTCCATTTCGACCAGCTCGAGGAGCTCGGGGTCGGCAACGTCGCACTTGTTTAGGAAGACAACGAGCTTAGGCACGTTGACTTGCTTCGCGAGCAGGACGTGCTCGCGAGTCTGCGGCATCGGTCCGGTGTCGCCAGCGACGACGAGGATCGCGCCGTCCATCTGAGCTGCACCAGTGATCATGTTCTTCACGAAGTCCGCGTGACCCGGGCAGTCGACGTGGGCGTAGTGGCGAGCTTCGGTCTCGTACTCGACGTGCGAGGTTGAGATGGTGACGATTTTGTTGGCGTCACGTCGGCCGTCAGACTCGGACGCTTTAGCGACCTGGTCGTAGGCGACTGCTTCGCCGAAGCCTTTAGCGGCCTGAACGGTCGCGATGGCTGCGGTAAGAGTGGTCTTGCCGTGGTCAACGTGTCCGATGGTGCCGACGTTGACGTGGGGCTTTGTACGATTAAAAGTGTCTTTAGCCATGGCTTGCAAACCTCCGCTATTGCGGTGCTAGGGTTGTGGGCCCGCCGTCGGGCGGTGCCGTCTCTTATCCGTTGAACGAAACGATTCAGTATTGTGCAACAGACGATCGCGTTTGTCACATCAGCCTGTCCGATCACCAGTCATTTGGCAATCATTGGGCCTAAAGCCACCCATGGGATTTGAACCCACGACCTCTCCCTTACCAAGGGAGTGCTCTACCACTGAGCTAGGGTGGCGATTCGCCGATCCAACTCAGTCGAGTGGCCAGCTATGTCTTAACGCTACCGGGCTGGCCCGGCCCCCGATACACAAGGGGCGAGACTCGGTTTGTCGTTCCGAAGAACTAACTCACCCAAACTCGCCCCGTAGGTTCGGAGCTCGCGTTACACCCTGCCCGGCGGCACAAGGCCGGCCCAGACAGAAGAGATACAGTAGCAAGCGAAAATCCCTGCGTCAAACAATCAAGGCCCGACCCGACGAAAACTCCCCTTGACCGCCCCGCTTAAATCGGGTTTAATGCGTGACGCATCGTAGGCCCCCTGACAGGGGCCTTATCAATAGGTGCGAGGAAACGCGCTAAGTAAATCAAGGGTCGGCGCACGCGTCGGCCCAGATACGGGTGTAGCTCAGTGGGCAGAGCAGCTGATTCCAAATCAGCAGGTCGTGGGTTCAAGTCCCTCCGCCCGTGTTCATTTAATCCCCGCCGAGCCTTTGTTGGCAAGGCAAGTCCCCACTGATCCGAGAACGCAAACGATGGCATTGCAGGTCTACAAATCCGGCCAGGGCTACTGGACACGCACGATGACCGCGATCGCGGTCATGACGTTCTCCCTCGGCTTCGCCGTGTGGTTCAACGACAAACTACTGTTCAAACTCCTGAGCAACCAAGACAACGAGATGTACTGGCAGGCTGGCATCGTCGCGGCGACCGCCGTCGGCGTCGGCGCCATCCTCTGGTGGCTGCTGAACAAGCCCAAGATCGCCGACTTCATGATCGCCACCGAGAACGAGATGAAGAAGGTCAACTGGCCTTCCAAACAAGCGGTCATGGGACTGACTTGGATCGTCATCGTTGGAACCCTGCTCATCGCGCTGATCCTCTTCGTCGCCGACTTCGGCTTCACCAACATCTTCCAGGCACTCGGCATCCTCGAAACCGAAGCCACCCCGTAACTAAACCAATCGATCGCGTACCGCCGCGACGCCAACTTAAAGACAAGCCATGAGCGAAGAAACACCCGCACAAGTCACCGACGCAACCGACCTGGACGAAGGCCCAAAGGAAGAACCTTTAGTCACCGACGGTATGGACTGGTTCGTCCTCCGCGTCGCGTCCAACAAAGAAGACTCGGTCCGCAAGACCTTACTTCGCAAGATCAAGATCGAAGGCTTCGACGGCGAAGATGACGAAAAGCCCATGCTCGTCAACCGCATCTTGGTCCCCACTGAAAAAGAAAAAGTCGTCAAGGCCGGTAAGCAAAAAATCGTCGAGACCAAGCTCTACCCCGGCTACGTGTTCGTTGAAATGCGACTCGAAGACGACGGCCGAATCCCGCAAGACATCTTTTTCCTGATTAAAGAAACCACCGGCGTCGGCGACTTCATCGGCACAGCAGGTCGGCCTAGCCCGATGACGCTGCCCGAGGTCGAGAAGATGATCAATGCTGCTAAGCCGCCGGAAGAGCAGCCCGAAGTCAAGATGGAATTCCAGAAGGGCGACCACGTCAAGATCATCGATGGCGCGTTCGAGAATATGGAAGGCACCGTCGACGCCACCCTGCCGGATCAAGGCAAGGTCCGCGTGATCGTGATGATCTTCGGCCGAGCAACCCCGGTCGAGCTCGAATACTGGAGCGTCACCCGAGCCGACGACGAGTAAGCACATCAAGCCGCTTGCGGCTTAGCACTCGCTACGGATCGACCAAAACTCAACCCCCTCTAAACCCGCCTTCACCGGCGGGTTTTTTTACCGCAAATCTCAAAAAACGCCGTTTAAGCAGCGCCAAGGCCCCTCCCTCAAGATAATCCATAATCTTGCCGATATGAATGATGCGAAGTAGCGTTCCGGAATATACCGGGAGCACCCCCGGAATCACCCCATGAGCACCATCGGCACAGGCATTGCGGCAGGCGTGGCTAACGCGGGAAACACCGCGCGGGCCCAGGTTGCGACCGGCAACAGCCGAGATGCTCAGCGGGCCGACAGCTCAAAGCAAACCGACAAAATCATCATCAGCCAGATGCAAGGCGCTAGCGCGACACGCGACGCCGACCAAGATTTACCCGAGGGCCAAACCCCCGGCTACGAAGAACTCTACGAAGGCGAAGCCGAGCAACAAGAAGACGACTCGGCCAACCCCAACGACCAGATCCACGACGGCGACGCCCCACTCAGCTCAGCAACCAACCTCCCGCTTCAACCAACCTACGGCCCAAGCGC
>JBGCDC010000381.1:0-6885 GCA_045105055.1 Phycisphaeraceae bacterium
GCTGCGCCGCTACGGATCTTGTAGTCCACCGGGTTCACGCTTGTCGCCGCGACCTTGATGCGGACCTCGCCCGGGCCTGGCTCAGGTGTTGGCAGTTCGACTTCTTTGAAGACCTCTGGCCCGCCGTGTTCTTCGATGACCCATGCACGCATAGGGATGTCTCCGTTTTGCTCTGTTTCAGTGTCTTCTGTGACACATCGTTGCATCGTAACGGTTGTAACGGTCGCGGTACTTATGCGACGCGATCCGCCCGCAACGGTCGCGCGATCTCGGTGAACAGCGAAGACACGGTTGACCACGCTTGTGCCTTATCCCGCTGCCCGCGATGTTCGATACGAGAACGTCGGCAGTGTGCCAACGAACTAAAAACACCTACGCAGAGAGATGCATATGGACCTGGCGAAAATCCTCCAAACGGCGATGGACCATGATTCGTCCGACATCCACCTCATTGCGGGCCACGCGCCGATGATGCGGGTGCACACGCACATGACGCCGATGGACTTCCCGACTATCACGCCCGAGGGCGCGATGCAGATGCTCAAGCAGATGGCTGGGCCGGACCAACTAAAGATCTTTGAGAAAATCAAAGATGCCGACTTCTCCTACGAGGTCCCCGGCCTAGGCCGATACCGTGTCAACGCTCACCTCCAGCGTGCTGCCGTCGCGATCGCCATGCGTGCGATTAAGACCGAGATCCCGCCGCTGGCTGGGCTCAATCTTCCGGAAGTGATTTCGCGATTGACCTACCTGCCGCGCGGCCTGGTCCTCGTCACCGGCGACACCGGCTCGGGTAAATCGACCACGCTCGCCGCGATGATCGATGCGATGAACAAGCGCTACCGCAAGCACATCATCACGCTAGAAGACCCGACCGAATACACGCTCAAGTCAGACAAGTGCGTGATCGAACAGCGCGAACTTGGTCAGGACACGCCGTCGTTTGCCTCGGGCCTGCGACACGTCCTGCGTCAGGACCCGGACATCATCCTCGTCGGCGAAATGCGTGACCTCGAAACCACCGCCGCAGCGATCACTGCTGCGGAGACGGGCCACTTGGTCTTCTCCACGCTGCACACCGTGAACGCATCGCACACGGTCGAACGGATCATCGACATGTACCCGGCCGACCAGCAGAACCAAATCCGTTCGATGCTGGCGAACACGCTGCAGGCCGTTATCTCGCAGACGCTCTTCAAACGCATTGATCAGAAGGGCATGGTCCCCGCCGTCGAGGTGATGCTGTGTACGCCAGCCGTGCGCAACCTCATCCGTGAGAACCGCGCGTTTGAAATCCCCAACGTCATTGAAACAAACCGTCAGCTCGGCATGAACTCGCTGGACAACGCGATTGCCGAGCTCTACTTCAACGGCATGATCAGCAAGGAAGACGCGATCGCACAGGCCGCGTATCCCGAGAAGCTGGAACGAGCACTCGCAGCCTAATCAAGCCGTTCGCGGCTTAGCAGTCAACGTACACAAGACTTTCACCAGAGGCGAAGTATGCCCACGTATCGCTACCAAACACGCAACACCGGCGGACAAGTCTCCGTCGGCACCATCGCCGCGGACAACGCGCTCGGCGCTGCGCAGTTGCTGCGAAACCAAGGCGGAACCGTTCTATCGCTCACACCCGTCAGCGGGCGCGGCGGAAAGTCACTGGGTGAGACGCTTAAGTCGTTGAACTATACCTCGGGCCCATCGCAGAAAGATGTGCTCGGCTTCACGACGCAACTCGCCGTCATGGTCCGCGCGGGTATCTCGCTACGCCAAGCCCTCGATGGCATCGCGGAGCAAACCGAGAACCCGAAGTTTAAGATTATTCTCACAACGATTAAGCAGGACGTCGAAGCCGGTAAGCCCTTCTCCGACGCGCTCGCCAAGCATCCTAAGCTCTTCGGCCCGCTATATATCAACATGGTTCGCGCGTCGGAAATGTCCGGCTCATTCAGCCAGATGCTCGAACGTATCGCCGCGTACCTCGCACAACAAATCGAAACACGGGCCATGGTCATCGGTGCCATGATCTACCCCGGCGTGATCGCATCGATGGCGATCGGTGTCACGATCTTCCTGCTCACCTTCGTGCTCCCGCGTTTTGCGGATGTGTTCGCGGGTAAGGAATCCGCGATGCCTTGGCCGACGCTGTTCCTCATGGCACTTTCTGCGTTCATGGTGCAGTGGTGGTGGGCGGTCCTCGCCGGACTCGTCGCCGTCGTCGTATTCATGTTCTTCTTGGTAAAAACCGAGCCAGGCGGATGGTGGTTCGACCAGCTGAAGTTGAAGGTCCCGATCTTCAGCCGAATGTTCCGCGCACTGTATATCAGCCGATCGCTGCACACGATGGGTGAGCTCGTCAACGCGGGCGTCCCAATGCTCGACACGCTCGCCATCACCGGCGAGATCTCCGGCAACCGCATGTACAAACGCATGTGGCGCGGTGTTTACAGCTCGGTGAAGCAAGGTAAAAAGATTATCCAGCCGTTGCAGAAGACCTCGCTCTTGCCCAAGGCCGTCGTCCAGATGGTCGGCGCAGGCGAAGAGTCGGGCAAGCTCGGCGAGGTGCTCGACGAAGTGTCGACGTACTACGCCAAGCAACTCCGCGAAGCGATCAAGACCGTCACCAGCATGATCGAACCCATCATGATCGTGATCATGGGTAGCGTCGTCGGCTTCATCGCCATGGCGATCATCCTCCCGATCTTCAAGCTGTCGACGCTGGTGAAGTAGAGAATCGGTTCCGCTTGCAACGGCTGTAGTGGCTGTGACCCATTATCGAGTGAAGCGAGTGAAATAGGCTTGTTAGAAGTACAAAACGAATCGTAGGGTTAACAGAAGTATGAGTCGCCTACACCCCAAAACCCAGACCCCAGCCCCCAAGCGTCGGCTCCGCCGTCGCGCTCGCGGCTTTACGCTCATCGAGGCGTCACTGACCACGGTCATCATCGGGACGGGTGTGCTCGCGATCTTGTCTGCGCAGCAGGCTTACCACATGCAAAACAACTGGGCGTCGCGCACAAGCACTGCGATGCTACTTGCCAATGAGCTGCGCGAGCGCACGCTGTCGATGCCGTTGCATGACCCGATCACGGGCGCTGCGAACCTTGGCCCGGAGATCGATGAGACCGTGCCATTGGCGTTTGATGACTTAGATGACTTCGCAGGCAGCGTTGTTGGAGGCGTTGGTGAAGGACAGACTTTTAATCCTCCGATCAACGCGCTCGGCCTGCCATTAAGCGATCTTGATAAGTGGACGCAAACGATCAAGGTTGAAAAAGTGCCTTCGGATCAGGTCGATACGTCGTTCCCACTTCGGCTGGATACGGGCGTTTCCGACATGTTCCGCGTCACCGTTTCGGTGCTCTATCGCAACCCGACTACGAGCACCGACGAGGCAGTGACCGAGTTGAGCTGGATCGTCACGGACACGCCTTGATGCGTGCGGTGTCTATTTGGAATTTGTAGTTGGAGGTTGGTAAACCCAAGACGGTGAGGCCCGGAAGAATAACGATGCAACAAGTAGCACCCCCCATCACGTATCGCAAAAAGCATCTGCGCCGCCGACAGCGCGGTGCCGCGGCGGTCCTGTCGATGATGTTCCTTGTGATCTTTGGCTCGCTCGCGGCGGCCATGGCCATCGTCAGCCAGGGCAACCTGCACACCGCCGATACGCACCTGCAAGTCAACCGCTCACTCGCCGCATCCGAGACCGGCATGCGTCTCATGATGTACCGCCTGTCCAAGTCGACCGAGACCGTGCTCACGCGCTCCGGTGCTGTGTGGGACCCCAACGCAGGCTCCTACATCACCACGCTCAAGTCTTCCGACCTCGCTGGCGACCCCAGCGGTATGCCCGTCGACGTTTTGCTCGGTAAGGCCGACGCCATCTGGGGTGAAGTCTCCGCAACCCTCGCGGCTTCCTTCGCTGGCGAACTTCACAACCAGCAAGAGCCTTACATCGATGCGGACAACGTCCTGCACGTCGGCCCGATCGCCGTCGGCCCGAACGCACCCTCGTTCACCGCGACCTTCACGCCGCACCCCATCGCAGGCGAAGACTACAACAGCGATTATTACACACGTCCGCCATACAGCGCAATGGCCGTCAGCTCGAGCAACCCGCTCGATGCGCGTTTTATTCGAGTCAGAGTTGAGGCCTTCGATGGCACGCCGGGCAACCGCGTCCACCGCTCCGTGTCGATGGACTTCCAACTGGTCAAACGCATTGAATACGCCGTGCTCTCACGAAGCCGAGTCATGCTTGGCCGAAACGTCATGGTCGAAGGCCGTATCGGCTCAACCTTCACTGAAACCGATCTCACTAACGGACACCCCATCCAAATCGCGTCGGACTTCCGCGGACTCGATCCTGACCTCGATGCAAAGCTCGATGCACTGCTCGGCTCGATCATCGAAGACGACCAGAACGGCGACAACCGCCTGAGCATCCACGACTCGACGGAAGTCTCGGACTACGCAAACCCTGAAGCGTTCGACACCGATGGCGACGGCTACATCACCGATTTTGACTTCTTTTTAAGCCATTTCGATACCTCTTCGAGCCCCGGCCAGATCACGCTCAGTGAGCTCGATTCGAATATGAACACGCTCGATGCACAGCAGCTCATGGCTCTGATCGACACCTTCGGCTCGCCCCTACGAGCGGGCTACAACGACGGCGTCATCGACGAGTACGACCGCTACGCCAAGGTCCGTGGCGAAGTCCATATCGCCGCTGACCTGCAAGGCTGGCTCGACGGCGCAGCCAACGCAGCGGGCGCATACCAGGACCACATGCAAGGCCCGATCATTCCTTCGCACAACAAAAACCCGCTGACTTTTGAGTCCAATGAAACCAGCGAGTACGAGCTCAATGCCGATCAGTTCGATGTTTCTTCCTTCGAAGATTTAGCAACCGACGACTTCTTGGCACAAGCGGCGGCGAATGCTTCGAACCACGACCCCGGCGACCCTGATTCGCCCATGCCAATGGGTAATGTTGTGCTCGAGCAAGTGCCTTTTGGTGCGACCTATCCGTACGATTACTACGAACGGCCGGTCTATGAAAACATGACCTTCCGCAATGTGAAGATCCCCAAGGGCACCAACGCACTGTTTATTAACTGCCGATTTATCGGTGTCACATTCATCGAGACAGAGCTTGAAAACACCGACCCGAACTATAACTATGCGGGTATGCAAGATTCGTCAGGCGAGCAGAAACACGCCGACCGCTTTGTAACCATTGATGGCAACGATGTATATGACACAAAGACGGTGTCCAATAACATCCGCTTTCATAATTGCACGTTCGAAGGCGGGGTCGTGACAGATGTTCCCGATGAATTTACGCATGTGCGAAACAAGATGACCTTTACGGGTAACTCGGGCTTCGATATTGAAAACTCGACGCAGCTAAGCCAAGCAGAAAAGATGCTGTACAAGCGTTCCTCGCTGCTGGCTCCGCAGTACTCGATCGAGATGGGCACGTTCGTCGCGCCATACGACTCTTCGGAAGTGATTCAACTCTCCGGCACCATCGTCGCGGGACTGATCGACATGCGTGGCCAGGTCAATATTGACGGCCAACTGCTTACGACCTTTGAGCCTAAAAGCAACACCGGCCCCGTCCTTGGCGAAACATCGCCACAGTTCAACACGACACTGGGCTACTTCGGCGCTGCCGACGGTGACCTGGAAACCGAAGTGCCTGAGAACGGCCTTGGCGTCATCCATGTCCGCTACAACAAAGACTTGCCGCTGCCCGATGGCATCCTTGGTCCGGTCGAAGCGGTCCCATTGTGGGGCACTTACTTCGAAGGTGGCAAAGCACAGTAAAGCAGCGGGCGTGTTGCCCCGATGTACCAAGAGTACCGCCGCGTGGCGGAGGGAAAAACGAGCAGGGGAACGCGGGAGAGATTTGCAGCCTCCCGCCGACCCCACTCGATTAAAACATGGAAAATACACGGCAAAAACCGCATCGCCGACAAAGACGCCGCCTGGGCTTGTCGCTGATCGAGATGATGATCTCGTTGGCGATCACCGCGCTGTTATTGACCGCCACGATGGTCGCGATCGATGCCAGTTTCCAGGCCTACGCCGCCGCCGCTGAGTCCGCGAGTACGCAGACCTCGACACGCTTAGTCACACACCGACTGTTATCGCTCATGCGCACCTCCACCGCGCATGGCCCGCTGCTCCCCGAGACCGGCGTCACATTGGCGGGCACCACGCTCACCAGCGACTACATCGAAATGCTCGATCCGGATGGCAACCTCATACGGCTTGAATATGTCGAACTTGAAGAAATGCTTTACGTGACGGTCACGCCCTTTGGAGGCTCTGTCGCGACGCGCGAGCCATTGCTTGGCGGGGTTAGACAGTGCGAATTCAAGCTCGTACGCCGACTCGATGACGACGGCGTCTGGATCTTAGAACGAGGCAGCATCGACTTCACGGTTTATCCTGATAAAGATTCGTCGCTTGCCATTGAAGGCGATGCGGCCGAGCCGATGCGCGTGATCGCTTCGACGATGCCACGCAAGCTCGAAGACCAGTAGGCCATCCTTCTATTACCCAATTCAAAACGCGAGACGTCAAATGTCTCGCGTTTTCTATTGGGTAAAGCCCGCAGCGGTCTATCTATACGGATTGGGCAACCCAAGG
The DNA here is from genome assembly GCA_045105055.1 of Phycisphaeraceae bacterium. Lineage (GTDB taxonomy): Bacteria > Planctomycetota > Phycisphaerae > Phycisphaerales > Phycisphaeraceae > JAHQVV01. The sequence continues at coordinate 6,667 of JBGCDC010000381.1, forward strand.
TGAAACTTATTGGACCATGTGGATTTGCATTGATCGATCTTGAATCCGAATCTTAAGGAAGTAAGAGGCCATGGGCGTATGCCCGGGCCTAAGGAACAGACCTGAGAGGTGACGGAGTAGCCCGATGAAGAATAAAACCCTGATGACAGCACTGGCTGGCGGCGTGTTCGCCGCGATACCCTTGGCGGTGAGCGCTGATGAGATTCAGCTCACTGGCGT
>JBGCDC010000382.1:0-12745 GCA_045105055.1 Phycisphaeraceae bacterium
ACTCATCGTCCGCCACAAGGATGCGCTTGCCGCTGAGGAGTGGATCGCCCTGCTGCTGCTCTACGGCTTGGCTGCCGATGACTGCATTCGGACCGGCCTTGACGTTGTTAAGCGCCTCACGGACCTTCTCGACATCTCGGATCACTTTGTCCAGCGAATCGTGCAAGCCCTCGTCACCGATGCGCGACTCTTTGAGTCGTTCGCATTCGTGGACGATGTCGTTGATCGGCGCGGACATCTCTTGGTAGACGCTGTCGCTGATTTGGCCAGAGATCGTGTAGCGCTCGATGACGAGCAGGTCGAGGATGTTGAGCGCGAGCGCGACATATCGTCCAAAGATCTCGGCGAATTGGCGATCGTCTTCGTTGAAGGTACCGATCTTTTCGGATTCGATGTTGTAGACGCCGACGACTTCGTCAAAGAGCATGAGCGGCACGGTGAGCGAGCTCTTCGAGTGCTCAAGGCCTAAGACGTACCGGGGGTCTTTTTCGGTGTCGTGGCAGATGTACGATCGACCGGTTGCCGCGACGTAGCCGGAGATGCCGTTGCCCTCGGCCTGTGCGTAGAGGTCGATCTCTAGCGCCTCGGGCGGCAGGCCTTCCGCGATGACAACTTCGAGCTTGTTCGACCGCTTGTCCAGCAGACGGATCGCGAAGTGGTCGAAGTGCATCAAGTCCTTGGAGTACTTGATGATCTTGTCTTGTAGTAGCTTGAGGCGTTGCGGCGGCGCGAGCTTAGAGATCGCTTCAGAGTCGAGCTTGGCGAGCTCTCTGCCCGAGGCATCGATCGCATCGATCTTTCGCTGCAGGCGTTTGCCGCTAGTCGCGTCCCAGACGACTGCAACGACTTGGATCGCTTGCCCGCTGTCGTCGGTGACGGGCGAGCAGATCATCTCGAAGTAGCGGTCCTCGACAGCGAAGGTGAACTTCTTGCTGGTGGACTTGATCGCCCCGCCGTTCTGGCTGGTGTGCGATGAGCCGAAGAGCTGGAGCGCCTGGCCACAGATGCGGCGGACCTGCTCGAAGACCTCGCCAGGGTACGTACCCATTTTTTTGTTGGACCAGTTGCATTGGCCGTTGGCGTCGACGATGCAGACGCCTTCGCCGATGGTATTGAGTACGACCGAGGCTTTATCGCTGACGATGGCCCGTTCGAGCGGGAGGAAGTCGCCGACATCTGCGAAGACGCCGTGATAGGCCTTGGCTTTAAGCGCAGCGATCGCTTCGTCAGAGGATGCAAATACATCGACATCAAAGCCGTCGCCAAGCAGCTGGGCGATCGGATGATCGCCCAACACTCTGCCGCCAAACACCAGGACTCTTGGGCGTTCACCGCTCATGGTTTTCTCATTTCAAGCACACCATCAGAATCGGCGATCGATGACCGCGGCGGCCATCAATTCCATCAGATCGCGAGCGGCACATGGGCCGACCGTCGCTAACACCTCTTCGACCGCTTGGCCGACGAGTTCTCGGGCCTGCTGTCTTGCATAATCCATCGCACCCGACTCAGTGACGCGATGAGCCACGGCCTTGGCTAATTCACTGGCGGCCTGCTCGCTCAATTGCGGGTCGGCAGCTTGCGTGATCAACTCGGCTGTGGCTTGCCGTTCGTCGGGCTGGGCCTGTTCGAGGTGGCGGATCACGGGCAGCGTCAACTTACCTTTAGCTAGGTCTCGTGCAACCGATTTGCCGACGGTCTCTTCGTCGCCTGAGAGATCAAGGATGTCGTCGACAATCTGGAACGCGATCCCAAGCTTTTCGCCAAAGGCGAATAACGCACGGGCCAAGTTCTGGTCGCCGTTGACTTCAGCACCGGCATGACGCAAGCGGATCGGCAGCTCGCAGCACAAGCCACACAGTGCCGCGGTCTTGCGTCGGATGATTTCAAAGTACGTCGCTTCGCTCAACTCGAGGTTGTGGCGGTTGGATAGTTGAAGCAGTTCGCCTTCACAGACCGTGTTGGTTGCGTGCGCTACAGCTCGGCTGATATCAGCTCGCCCAAGCGATGAACACAAGTGATACGCGTGGCTGATCAAGTAATCGCCAAGCATCACGGCCGCTTCGTTTCCACGGAGTTGATTGATCGTTGCGCCGCGGCGGCGGACCTGCGCGTCGTCGAGCACGTCGTCATGTACCAAGGTGGCCATGTGGACCATCTCGCAGACGGCAGCGGCGGTGACCAGCGCGTCGCGTTGGTCGCCTAGGTCTTCGCTCTCAGCGGCGGCCATGGCCGAGACAATGACCAGCGTAGGCCGGAGCATCTTGCCGCGAAATCGCTCGACGTGCGCGACCAAATCGTTGACGCAATCGATGTCGCTCAGCACCTCGGCGCTAAAGCGATTCTGCACCTCGTCGAGCATCGCGGCGAGGGCTGGGCCAAGGGTTGTATCGTCGGTCGTTTGTAAAAGCATTCGGCCCTGCGCGGGGTGAGTCGTGCCGCGACTGGTGTGCGGTCAGATAATTGTAAGTCACGTTTTGAACTTGGGGCGGAAAATTCCAAATGAATTCGATATTCGGACGTTGTGCCGATCAACTTGTCGCCCCAAGGTTGAAGCGAATGTTCAGGGTTGACACGCCCACGCCTCGGCTCTAGTCTGCCCGGCTTGTCAATTCAAAGGGCGGCCTGCTCAAACGCCCCCATAATCGATGCGTTTGTTCTATCTTGCCTAGCTTCAATCTCGCGGTGCGTTTTACATGCCAGACACGTCATCGGCAAACATGGATACGATCATCGGACGACTTGTCGTCGAGAAAGGCTTGGCCACCCAAGGCGAAGTCGATCAGTGCTTGATGCTGACCGAGTCCGCGGCACACGACGGCAAGAACGTCGGCGGGCTTGCGGGCGTGCTCGTCTCGCAGGGCGTGGTCACCAAGGCCCAGGTCCGCAGACTCGAGCCCGAACTCGACGAACAGAAATCCAACCGCCAAATCCCCGGCTACCAGATGCTGTCTAAGCTCGGTGCCGGTGCGATGGCGACGGTCTATAAAGCCAAGCAGCTCAGCCTCGACCGTATCGTCGCGATCAAGGTCTTGCCGCAGAAGCACAGCAAAGACCCCAACTTCATCCAGCGGTTCTACGACGAGGGCAAGGCCGCGGCAAAGCTCAACCACCCCAATATCGTCGGGGCCTATGACGTGGCTCAGGCTGGTGAGTACCACTATTTTGTCATGGAGTATGTGGACGGCCGAACGGTCTACGACGACATCTCCAGCAAGGGCGCGTACAAAGAAGAAGAGGCACTGAAGATCACGACCAAGGTCGCCGAGGCGTTAAGCCACGCGCACGACCAAGGCTTCATCCACCGCGATGTAAAGCCCAAGAACATCATGATCGCCAACGACGGCACGGTGAAGCTCGCGGACATGGGCCTGGCCCGTGCGGTGAGTGACCGCGAAGCCGCCGAGGCCGAAGCGGGCAAAGCCTATGGCACGCCCTACTACATCAGCCCTGAACAGATCCGCGGCGAAATCGAGATCGACTTCCGCGCGGACATCTACGCACTTGGCGCGACGGCGTACCACATGGTCACCGGCCGAGTGCCTTACGAAGGCGCCAACCCCTCTGCCGTGATGCGTAAGCACCTCAGCGAAGAACTCGAGCCGCCGGACCACATCAACGAAAGCCTGTCCTCGGGCTTTTCCGAGATCATCGAGATCTGCATGGCCAAGTCCGCGCGTAAACGCTACGGCACGACCGAGGACCTGCTCCACGATCTTCAAGCCGTCAGCCGAGGCGAGCAGCCGATCATCGCGCGTAAACTCGTCGATCTGTCTGCACTGACATCGATCGAGCCGGACGACACGCAAGTCATGCAGGTTCAGTCGATGAGCACCGCGGCAGGTGGCAAAGGCTCGACGCCACTCACTGAACAGCCGATGTTCTGGGTCGCCATGGGCGAAGGCGCAGCGATCATCGTGCTCATCGCCATCTTGGTGATTTCGCTGTCAGGCTAAACACCTGCCAACACACCCAAATCCATCAAGCGGTACAGTGAAGCCAATGCTTCGCGGGGCTGTCGCATCTAAACGTGCGACACAACTCGCATCCCTATCGAAAGGACTCTCCCATGGCGACCGGCATCCAATCCCTCATCGAAACCGGCTCAAAGGTTTGGCTCGACTCCGTTGACCCCGACGAAGTCGCTAAGAACAAAGCCGTCGGTATCAGCGGCGCGACCTCCAACCCCATCATCATCGCTGGCCTCATCGAGTCAGGGCGATTCGATGACACCATGGCCACCTTCATCACTGACGACATCAGCGACGAAGACCTCGCCTGGAAGATGACCGACCACCTGGTCAAAGAAGCACAAGCCGCCTTCCACGATGTCTGGCAAGAAACCAAGGGCGACAACGGCTGGGTCAGCTTCGAACTCGATCCGCTGCTCGAAGACGTCGACAACCCGACGCCGCACGACGAAGCCGTCGCGACCTACGTCAAGCTCGGTAAGCAGTGGAACCAAGGCCACGAAAACCGCATGATCAAAGTCCCCGCGACCAAGGCAGGCCTAGGCGCACTCGAAGAACTCGCCGCCGCGGGCATCACCCTCAACGTCACCCTGATTTTTTCTGAGCGTCAGTACCTCGCCGCACGCGATGCGATCTGGCGTGGCCGACAACGCTTTGGCCAGCTCGACTCCTTCAAGAGCGTGTACTCAATCTTCGTCTCACGCGTCGATGTTTACACCTCCAAAGAAGTCCCCGACCTCTCGGAAAAACTACAAGGCAGGGTCGGCGTGCTCAACGCCAAGCAGATCGGCATCAACAACGAGGCGTTCTGGGCTGACAAAAATCTACCGCTCAAGCAAGAGATGATCTTCGCCTCGACCGGCAAGAAACTCGACTGGCAAGACGAGGATTACTACATCGCCGAGCTCGCGGGCAGCGACATCCTGACCAACCCGCCTGCGACCAATGCGGCGATCGCAAAGCTCGACAAGACCTACTCCGCCAGCTCACGCAGCCTGCCCGAACAGGCGATGATCGACGAGTTTGAGCAGAAAGTAGACGTCCCGCAGCTAGAATCGGCACTCATGGCCGAGGGCACCGAGAAGTTCGCAGACCCGCAAAAGAAGCTGATCCAGACCATTTCCGACAAGCGCGCGGAGCTGGGTAAGGGATAATTACAACTCGATTCGTATCACGATGCTTGACCAAAACCCAGTTGGGCGTGATACTTACGGCTTCTGTGGACGGCCTTGGGAATGCTCCCGTTGTCCTGCCACTTGTTCGATGCTCGGAGTTCTGCGCATGCGTCTGATGACACTTCAATGGTTCGCGGTGGTGGCCTTGCTTGCAATTAGCACCGGTTGTGCCTCGGGTGAAAAAAAGCCTGAGCGCCAGAGCGTCAACTACTTCCAAGACACCACCAAGCCCATCGGCATGCTCATTGAGCCGACGCCCGCCAGCGAGATCGGTTACCGACTTGGCTGGGCCTCCCCGGTTCAGCTCCTCGAAGGCCAAGCGATCACCTCTGTCACCGCGCTGGGCGATATGGTCATCGTTGTCGAAGACCCCAAAAATATCATCACCGCGCTGAGCGCTAACGACGGCGAGCTGCTGTGGAAGATTAATCTCGGCAGCGACATCGAAAGCATCTTCGCACCGAGCCGAGATGAAGACCAAGTCTTCATCCATAGTGCCTCGCGTTTCTTCACGCTCAAAGCACGCACTGGCGATGTCACGGCAGTGGCGCCCCTTGCCGCACCGGTAAGCTCCAAAGCCGTCTACGCGCCGGAACAACGCCTAGCGATCATGTCCGGCACCAACGGCCTCGTGTTCGCCCACAGCGTCAACAGCAACTTCTCACGATGGAGCTACCGCCTCGCCAACCGTATCACCAGCTCCGCAGTGCTCGCGGGTCAAGACGTCTTCGTCGTCGACTCGGGCGGCACCTACGCGATGCTCGAAACCTCCAGCGGAACCCCGCTTTGGCGCAACCGAACGCTTGGCAAAGTCAGCACCAACCCTGCTGTCCAAGGCAGCGAAGTCATCGTCGCCAGTGAAGATGGCAAGCTCTACGCTATGAACCGGACGACCGGCAGAGACACTTGGAAGTACCTCGATGCTGAGCAAAAGCTCACCGCATCGCCCGTCGCGCTAGGCCGACTGATCATCCAACCGCTTGTACCGAACGAGGGCATCATCGCCATCGACGCGATCAACGGCTCGGAACTCTGGCGGACCGAAATCACCGCTACTCCGCTCCTGACCCGCCAGCGCGACATGCTGCTTTATACCGACAACAAGATCATCTCCATCGATCTCGACGACGGCAGCGTGAACACCGAAGTACTCACACAAACCGTGATGACCGTCTTGCCCATCGGTGACGACGGCGGCATCCTGCTCGTCAGCCCAAACGGCCGACTGCTGAAACTCAGCCCGCAGTAAAAAGCTGTTAGCTATCCGCCCTTAGCTACTCGCTCAACTCACTGCGATCGAACCAACAAACAATTGGCCAATGGCTAACTGCTAGAGGCTTCCCACACCATGACCGACCTCGTTCACATCAAGACCGCCCTGCTATCTGTCTCAGATAAGACCGACCTCATCCCATTCGCACAGCGCCTGATCAACTGTTGTGGCACGACGATCATCTCCACCGGCGGAACCGCCAAGGCGCTCACCGCCGCGGGTATCGCCGTCACACCGATTGACCAAGTCACTGGCTTCCCCGAGATGATGGACGGCCGAGTCAAAACCCTGCACCCAAAGATCCATGGCGGCCTGCTCGCACTCCGCGACAAAGACGATCACGCGGCATCCTTGGCCGAGCACGGCATCACGCCGATCGACTTGGTTTGCGTCAACCTGTATCCGTTTGAGAAAACGATCGCCAACCCTGACGTAACCGATGCGGATGCGATCGAACAGATCGACATCGGCGGCCCATCGATGGTTCGCTCCGCCGCAAAGAACCACGCCTACGTCACGATCATCACCGACCCGGCGCAGTATGACCAGGTCGCCAACGACATCGAACTCAACAGCGGATCAACGACGCTGGCGCTACGCCGCTCGCTCGCCGCCGCCGCGTTCAGCCGCACCGCCGATTACGACACCGCGATCTCAACGTGGATGAAGAGCCGCTTCGCCGAACACCCGGCACCAACCGAGGCTTGAAAATATCTTATTGAAAATCGCCGTGCGATTTAATGGGCATGCTCGGCTATTCTTGTCCAGCGTCTTTGGAGTACGGCGTATAGACCGTTCCAAGTAATTTCATAACGCGATCAATGTCGTCGTTCGTCTTTGCTGGATAGAGTTCCAGACCAAAGATATTGTTGTCCGTCACGTACACGCTATGATCCGCGCTATGGAATAAAGGTAGCTTGTGAAAAACAAGACTCCGCTTCCGTTCTTCATACTGTTCCGCTTTGATCAAGTCAGATTGACCGAAGTCCATAAAAAAATACGGATTTCGCCTCTCTGTCGGCTCCTCTGAACTGAACATAAACTTGGCGATGTACTTTCGATACACAGGTAAGATTTCATCCTTCAAAACCTGAAACTGATCTCTGGCTTCCGCATGGTCAGCCTGCAATTTGGCAAACTCTGAATCTTCCAGCCTAACTCCTGCTGACAAGATGATTCGGTACGGTTTATGGATGCCATTTCGCTTGACATACTTCTGTAATCCATCCGGATGTATCGTAGAGGGGGGCATGCTGATGGGATTGTAAAAATACACCTCGTCCTGGGTAGAAACGACGATCTGCTTGCCGTCTTGCCAAGCTTTCCAATGCGACGGGAGGCCCGCCTGAATCTGGGCGAAGCTCGACAAACTAGCCCCATCCTGCGGCTTCGATGGCGAGATCGAAGTACACCCCACGAAGAGTAAGTTGATCGCGAGAATTAAAAGTTGCCGTTTCATTTCGTTCACCCAGAAGTTGGACTGATGGACTTGGCCTCGATTATGAATTACTTGCGGACAAAATGTCTGCGATTTGATCCCGCAAGGTGATCGCCGCGCCAGTCACCGATGATTCCCATGCGACGGACTGATCTTGAGCAAACGCATAAATCACCGATCGGCTGGCCGTGATCAGTGCGCCGGTGCCGTCGGGTTTGAAGCAGGCTTTGACGTCTTCTGCTCCGCCGCCCTGGGCGCCGAAGCCGGGGACGAGGAAAAGTTGTTGCGGGTAGCGCTCGCGGAGTTTCAATGCGTCGGTGGGCTTGGTTGCGCCCACGACCATACCGACGTTGCTGTAGCCCGAGTCGCCAACGCAGCTTGAGCCGAGGCTTGCCACGACATCGCCGACCGCCTCGGCGACCGTTCGGCCGTCTTTGAGTTCGAGCGATTGGATCGCGTCGCCGCCGGGATTGGAGGTGCGGACCAGCACAAACAGGCCCTTGCCCTGGCCTTGGGCAACTTGTTGGAACGGTTCGAGCCCGTCGCCGCCGAGGTAGCCGTTGACGGTCAGGGTGTCGCAGCCATGATCGCCAGCCAGCAGTCCCTGCGCATAGTGGGCGCTGGATGTGCCGATGTCGCCGCGCTTGGCGTCGCCGACAACGATGAGGCCCGCTGACTTCGCGTGGGCAACGACCCTGTGGTACACCGCGACACCCGGCGCGCCGTATCGCTCGAAGCACGCCGACTGCGGCTTGACGGCTGGTACGACGTCCGCCACCGCATCGATCACGCCAAGGCTAAACGCCTCGATCGCCGCGACCGGATCTGCACGATCGATCGCATCTGGCAAGCGTTCAAGCACGGGGTCCAGGCCAACGCAAACAGGGGCGCCTTTCGCGTTGCAGGCGTCTAGTAATCGATCGGCGAAGTGTTGCGGCATGGTCATTCTCTTCTTTTGGTATGACATCTTACTTACTCAATCCCGCGACCGAGCTGTGGGCGGAGCATCCAAAGAAACACCGGCCCGCCGAGAATGGCGGTGAAGATACCGATGGGGATGAGACCGACGGTGGGTTTGAGGTAGTACACCGCATCGCTGGCGACGTCGGCGACGATCAATAGCGTCGCACCAAGCATCGCGGCACCGATCAGTAGCGGCCGGTGTGTCGGGCCGAGCAGTAGTCGAGCCAGGTGCGGCGCGATGAGCCCGATGAACGCGATGGGCCCGGCGATGAGCACTGCGGTCGCGGTGAGGATGCTTGCGGTGCCAAGTAGCAGCAGCTTGAGTCGGCCGACGTTAATACCAAGCGAGGCCGCCTCGTCATCGTCGAGCGTAGCGATGTCCATCGCCTTACCCTGCCAGAGCAACAGCACCAGCGACAGAAGACAGACACCTGCGGCCAAGGCATCTTGCCAGCCGAGTTCGCGGACTTGCAACATGCCCATCATCCATTGCATGAGGTTGTCGCGCAGCACGCCCGGCCCAGCGAGATAGTTGAGCAGCATGATCAGCGCCCCGGTAATCGTCGCGAGCACGACGCCGACCAGCAGCAGGCCGAGCCGATCGATGACGCCGTTGCGTCGGCTGGCGAGATAGACGATCACTAGGGTGACGATCGTTCCAACGACCGCCCCGATACCACTCGTCCCGAGCACCAAGCCGAGTTGCAATGCGAGGTAGCCCTGCACCATCATGCCAAGGCCCGCGCCAGTCGATAGGCCGAGGATGTAAGGCTCGGCCAACGGGTTACGCAGCAACGCTTGCAAGGCCACGCCGCTGATGGCGAGCGCGATGCCGACGATCGCCGCGACGACGCCGCGTTGTAAGCGGATGTCTAGGATGATGCTTGCGTATTCGCCGGTGGGTAGGCCCAGGCTTGTTGAGCCGATGAGCAATCGCGCGGCGAGTGCGGCGAGCAGCGCGAGCCCAATGAACAACCACGCGAGGGTTGTGCGTGATTTGGGTGAGCCTGCCGCAGTCACGAGCTGTCCTTATCGCGGGACATTTTTTTCATGACGATCTCTGCGGTGTCGTAGGCTTCACGAATATCTGCCGCACGATCTGGGTGAAGCGCGATCGCCATCTCGACCATCACCTCAGGCAGCGAGGTCGATGGCAGCATCGCTTGGGGATGCTTGATCACGGCGTATCGCTTATTCATCACAGCAGGGATCGTGAGCCCTTCCATGGCACGGAGGCGCGGGTCGCCGTCACGTAGATCAACACCATTCGGCTCGAGGATGAGCACGACATCCGGGCGGATGGTTTGCTGGAGTTTTGCGCGATCTAACGTGAGGTAGCCGGTATTGATATGGGCCAAGGCGTTGGTCCCGCCCGCGAGGCGGAGCAGTTCGTCGTGCGTCACACCTGTGCCGAGTGCGCCGAGCGTTGTCGGGTTGATCAGCATCAACACCCTTGGCGACTTCGCATCGTCAAGTACCGCACGCACAAGCTCGATGCGCAAGGCCATCAAGTCGCGGGCATATTCGGCGGCCTGCGGATCGCCAATCGCTACACCCAACCCATCTTCGGCATCGGTTAATGCACGCTCAACGTCCGCGATGGACCGGCTGTAGGAGACAATTTTTAGCTTGTACAAACCGCGATCTGCTTGCGAACGTAGCGAAGACGGCACGCCCCCGGCTAAGCCCGTCGATGATTGTGTCAATACGACGTCCGGCTCAAGCTTGATGATCTTCGCCATCACCGGCTTGTTGTACGACCCGCACACCGGCAGGCCCAGCGACGCGTCATCTTCTTGTGAGACACCGACGATCTGATCGCGTTTGCCCATGTCGATGAGCATCTGCGTGATCGCTGGCGTGAGCGATACGATCCTCGGCCCATCCGTCTTTGCCGTCGTAGACGAACCGCCCGGCTGCACATCGCATCCGACGGGGCCGGTGAATAGCACACCAATCAACAGCAACACAAATACACTTCGAATCAATACGGCATGCGGCATCGGCTTACCCCTCGGCCTTGGTGGCGTCTGTCTCGTCAGCTTTGTCATCGGCCGCGTCGCTTGACAATTCGGTTGATGCGTCTGCCCAGAGCTGGACCGGCTCGCCGCACTCGCATTGATCCATCGGCGTGCCGTCTGCTGAGCGGCGCATCAAGACGTAGACCTGTGTCTGCAAACAACAGAGGGTACTCAACATGATCGCAGCAACGATCGCAGTGACGAGTTCGCCCCAGCGGGTCATGATCCAGATGCTCGCGTCCGTCGCTTCAGGTTCACCGATGACACCCAGGCCGATGAAGTAGTTCGTCGCGCCCTGCGTGACCCCCGCGACGCCACCGACCACCACGAAGACGGCCGCTAAGTAAAACGCCGACGCCAACAGATAGATGCCGAACTGCCATGGCCGAAACAGGATGTAATTGAACGAGCGTGCGATCGCGTCGAAACCGTCGCTGCCCTCGACCGACAGCGCTGCCGGGATTAAGAACAAGGCGAGCAACAGCAGCAAGCTCACGATCGCGATCACGAATCCGAGCACAAGAAACAGCCCGTATCCAAGCGCTCCGACGATATCGAGCCAAGGAACGTTAAATAACGCCAAGCCCAACAAAGCGAGCAGCGCCCCGACCACGACGATCACCGCGACTGGCATCAGCGGCGTGATGAGATACCAAGTCCAGTGTTTCGAGACGAAACCCGCGGCATCTCCTAGCCCCGTCAGGCGGTTCGCACAGACCTGCGTCGCGGACATACGTGTGAGGATGCCGCTTGTCATCATCAGGATGAAGAGCACGTCGATACCGAACAGAAGTGTGAACCAGGGGTGGTTCTCGAACATGTAGCCGGGGATGCCGACGAACATCGAGAAGAGTGAGTCTGCAACGCCTCTGGAAGACGGGCCGAAGCCATGCTCGAACGATAACGCGGAAGACATCAGGCTATCGATCGCGCTTGCTTCGTATTGCACCAATGCTTCGTAAGCGGTGAAATCGTCCGAGGCATCGTTGGACTCATTGATCCCGAGCACCGCATCGAACGCAACGCCGCTGAAATGGATCGCGAGTACTGCGATGAGCGCAACGATAAGTTTGCTGGGCTGCAGCGCGTGCTTAAACGCGCTGGACAAACGCAGCACGGGCAGGACACGCTTCCAATCGACTCGATCGATGACGACACGGCTGGGTTCAGGCATCGCCACATGATAACGCGGCTTAGCCTTTGACTTCGTCGCCAAACCGTTCGGTAAGTCGCTGGGCTAGGGCCTGCTTGATCATCTCGGCGGTCTGCACGTAGACATCGACCGGCGCACCGAAGGGATCGATGATGTCGCTGGCGGGGTCGAGGCGCTGGGTCTTCGCCGCACTGCTTGGGCTGTGGACCAGTACGGCCTGGCGGTGGCTGTCGGTCATCGTGTAGATCGCATCGGCGTCTTGGATCAAGTCCTCGGTCAACTGGCTTGAGGTGTGGCCGGTGAGATCGATGCCGACCTTGCCCATTGCTTCGACTGCTTGAGCGCTGGCCGGGCTGCCGCCGCCGGTCATGACGCCCGCTGATCGGATGCGTACCCCCGCTTCTTCCAACTGCTCGACGGGTACGCCCTTCATCTGCGAGAGCGCATGCTTCGCCAACGCCTCGGCCATGGGGCTACGGCAGGTGTTGCCGGTACAAACGAAAAGGACGGAGTACTCGATCATATAAATAGTCTAATGCCTGACTGCAAGGTTAGTCGGTCTTCGGCTCTACCTGCGTGACGCACGCACGTAGATAGTCGTCGAGGTAACGCTCCTCGAAAAGCTGGATGCCCTTCTCGGTAAGGTCAGTATCTGTGCCCCAGATGCCCACGCGCAGGTGCGTGTAGTCCGGGTCGATCATGATCGTCACGCGCGGCTCGAGCGCCTCCGGCGGACGTTCGTCTTGCTCTG
>JBGCDC010000383.1:0-1752 GCA_045105055.1 Phycisphaeraceae bacterium
CGGGTGATGTTGGTGATGGAGTTGCAGCCTTGGCGGATCGCGGTGCCGATGCAGTCGGTGCCGGTATCGCCGCCACCGATGACGATGACGTCTTTATTTTTGGCGTCGAGGAAGTCGCCGTCCTTGAAGTCGGAGTCGAGCAGCGATTTCGTGGCTTTGTGCAGGTAGGTCATGGCCATGTGGACGCCGTCGAGTTCGCGCCCGGGTAAGGAGTCGAGGTCACGGCCCGCGAGCGCACCGCAGGCGAGGAGCACCGCGTCAAAGTCTTTCTTCAATTGGTCGGCGTCGATGATCTCGCTGTCGGTCGCCATGCCGTGGTTGCTGACGTGCGAGGTATCTGCGTTCGGGTCGCCGACGTTGCAGTTGGTTTTGAAGATGATGCCTTCCTCGGCGAGGAGGTTGACGCGGCGTTGGACGATTTCTTTTTCGAGTTTCATGTTCGGCACGCCGTACATGAGCAGGCCGCCGATGCGGTCATCGCGTTCGAAGACGGTGACGGTGTGACCGGCCTTGTTGAGTTGGTCTGCCGCGGCGAGGCCGGCCGGTCCACTGCCAATGATGGCGACGGTTTTGCCGGTGCGATTGGTCGGCGGGTTGGGCACGACCCAGCCTTCTTCAAAAGCTTTGTCGATGATCGAGCACTCGATGGACTTAATCGTGACGGGCGGATCGATGACGCCTAGGACGCAAGCGCTCTCGCACGGCGCGGGGCAAATACGGCCAGTGAACTCGGGGAAGTTGTTCGTCTTAGCGAGGCGGTAGTACGCCTCCTTCCATCGGCCGTGGAAGACGAGGTCGTTCCACTCGGGGATGAGGTTATCGATGGGACAGCCGGTATCAGACTGGCAAAACGCGACGCCGCAGTCCATGCAGCGGGCACCCTGCTCGCGCAGCTCGCGCTCGTCTGCCCGCGCATAGATCTCGTAGAAATCCGTGATGCGCACGTCAGGCTTACGCGCAGGCATCGGGTGTCGTTCAAACTCGAGGAATCCGGTTGGTTTTCCCATTTTTTAAATCCTTATCAATCCGTTAAGGCCTTTTTTAACCGCAAAGGCGCAGAGAGCGCAAAGGAAGGCACGAGAGCTATTGGTCCACAAAGAAACAAAAAACGAAAATTGTATTTGATCGTTTTTGATTGCCTGGTGGATAAAATCGGGCTGCCTTCCTTTGCGCCCTCTGCGCCTTTGCGGTTAAAAATGTCTTATCGCTTCTTGTTTCAAACTTGTTTCATTTTTACGCGTGTCCGACATCGGGCGTGGCTGCGGTTTTCTTTTGTTGTTGCAACACGCGGCGGTAGTCGATGGGCATGACTTTGACGATTTGGTTGCGCACCTTTTCCCAGTGGTCGATCGCTTTATGGGCGACCGTTGAGCCGGTGTGTTTGGCGTGCTGCTTGATCATGTTCAGGCACTCGACTTCGTCTTCGGGGTGGTCGAGGTTTTCGAGTTCGACCAGTTCGAGGTTACACAGCTCGAGGAACTCGTTGTCCTTGTCCCAGATGTAGGCGATCCCGCCGGACATGCCTGCGGCGAAGTTTCGGCCGGTGGGTCCCAGGACAACGACTCGGCCGCCAGTCATGTACTCGCAGCCATGGTCGCCGACACCTTCGACGACGGCGCGTGCCCCGGAGTTTCGCACGGCGAATCGTTCGGCGGCTTTGCCGTTGAAGTAGGCTTCGCCCTTGGTCGAGCCATAGAGCGCGACGTTGCCGATGATGATTTGTTCTTCGGCGTTGAAGGTTGAGGCGCTGGG
>JBGCDC010000384.1:0-4442 GCA_045105055.1 Phycisphaeraceae bacterium
CCTCAGTGGATAGTGCATCAAACTCTGCACGGCCTCGGCAGGCGCTCCGGTCGTGTGCGTCTCGGCGGCAGCCAGCAAGATGTTCGGCATCAGCTCAAGCATTTTTCTTCTTGCACTCCTTCATGCTCGTGTGGAACACCAGCTTCAAGAGCTTGTCACGCAGCTCGTCGAGGTCTTTGGTCGCATCCGTTTTCTTTTCCGCATACATCGCGTGGATGTACAAAGTATCGCCCGCGTCATTGATGTCGGAGCTTAAGGTCCCGGGGGTCAGCGTGATCGCGTTGGCGAGGACGGTGACTTGCACGGGCGTTAGGCCTTTGACGTCGTAGCGGATCATGCGCGGCTTCATGCTGTAGCCGGGCGTGATGATTTCCCAAGCGACATCGAGGTTGGCCTTGACCAGGATGTACAGGAAGTAAGCGGTAAAGCGAAGCACTGCCCAGAGCCGGCTGACGTATCGGCCGTTACCCGAGGCACGTAGGCCCATTTCAACAACGATTGCGCCAAGGGCAAAGCCGAGGATGCCGTTGAGTAGCGTTGTGTCGCGGTTGAGCATCATCCAGAGCAGTGTCAACGCGATGTTGAACAGGAAGGAGGTGGTCATGGTTTGTCCTCCGCTTCAGGTTCGATCATCGTAAGGCTTTCCGCGTCTGGTGAGACGGTGTCTGCTTCACGTTCAGCGATGAGTTTGTTGACTTCGTCGTAGGCGTCCTCACCCAAGACCGCGGTGATGTACTGTTGTGGGTTTTCAAGTTGTGCACCCGCACGGTTTGCGACTTTGTAAACCGCCTCAGCACCGAGGCCAAGGAACAACGCACACACGACCAGCACGGTGATCGCGGCGTACGCAGGTTTACTACTAGCCATGACGGCTTCGGGTTTGTTGGTGACGGGTGCTTGGTCGGGGTTCCAATAGCCGTAGCTCCAGATCTTGAGCATGGAGAGCAGGGTGATCGCGCCGGTGACGAGGCCGATGATGCCGAGGTACCACATGCCTTCTGCAAAGCCTTCGCGGATGATGACCATCTTGCCGAAGAAGCCAGACAATGGCGGCAGTCCAACGAGTGACATCGCCGCGATGAAGAAGAGAACGCCTAGCTTCCAGTCGCGTTTGAGCAGGCCGCCGAGTTTGTCGAGATCGTCCGTGCCAGCATGTTTTTCCATCATGCCGCAGCACAGGAACAGTGCACACTTCACGACCATGTGCTGGATCATATAGAACGCGCAGCCCGCCAATGCGTTGCCGGTCATGACGGCGATTCCGAAGACCATGTAGCCGACCTGGCTGATCACATGCACGGACAAGATGCGTCGGACGTGATGTTGACTGACCGCCCCGAGCACCGCGAGGAACATCGTGAACGCGGCAGCGACGATGAGAATCGTCTGGATGATCGGGGACGTTCCACCAAGCATCCAACCCTCAGCCGTGATCGTCGATGTGCCATCACTGGCAAAGATCAGCGGGAAGAGCCGTGCGACGGTGTAGACGCCGACTGTTGTGAGCAGTCCGCCAAACAAACCCGCGATCGAGATCGGCACGGTGTAGTACGTGTCGGGCAGCCAGAACCAAAGCGGGAAGAACGCACCCTTAAGCCCGAAGACCAAGAGAAACATGACCGCCAAGGACTTAAAGCCCGCAGGTAAATCACGATTCGGGTCCGCTTCGATCTCCGCGACGATGCGAGCGAGGTCGGCGATGTTCAGGGTGCCGAACATGCCGTAGACCATGCCCGCGGCCATGAGGAAGATGGTCGATGCAAGGACGTTAAGCAGGATGTACTTGTAGGCTTGGGTGAGCTGTGCCTTGGATCCGCCGATGGTCAGCAGCGCGTAGCTGGCCATGAGCATGATCTCGAATGCGACGAAGAGGTTGAAGAGGTCGCCTGTCAGGAAGCTGAGGTTGACCCCGAGCATCAGGAACTGCATGAGCGGGTGGAAGTATCGCCGCTCGGTGCGTGGGTTGATGACGGAGAAGCTGTGTACGTACGCGCCTAGGCCGACCATCGCCGCGGCGCTGATCAACATGCCGGATAGCGAGTCGAAGATGATGCTGATGCCGAAGGGAGCGGACCAGCCGCCCATCTGCGAGACGAGGATGGACGCGTCGTCGGGTGCCGCGGTGATCTTTAGGAGTAGCGATAGGGACAGACCGAGCATCATAGAGAAGCTCAGCACGCCGACGAGGCGCGAGAGCACCTTGCGGTTGATGAGCGCCATGCTAATGAGGCCGGCGAACAACGGAATGACACAGAGGAGGATGATGCGGTGGTCGGTCATAGCTGCCGCGCCTCCTCTGCGAGTTCATCGAGTTCGAGGGTGTTGGTCTTGCGGTTGGTGACGACGATGAGCGTGAGCAGGAAGGCCATCACGCCAAAGCTGATCACGATTGCGGTAAGGATCAGTGCCTGCGGTAGTGGGTCGACCATCTGCGCGAGCGGGTCTGAGTTGGCGTATCTGTCCGCGAGGATCGGCGGATCCTTCATGATCGGCGAGTCAACGGAAGTCAGGTGTTTTTGCGCTTCTTGCTCTTCCGCTTGTTGTGCGGAAGTCATAATGGGAGAGCCACTCATCGCAAGGATGGATAGGTTGGCGGCGTGGCTCAGCAGGAACACACCCATCGCCACACCCTTGAGCTCGCGCCCGAGCATGAGGTAGATACTGACCGCGAAGGTCACGCCGACACAGATCGCGAGGATCATCGTCATTCGTCTTCGACCTCCTCGCCCAGGCGGACGATCATGCCAACCGCCACGCCGACGACCACGAGCAGCACGCCGACATCAAATGCCAGCGCGGAAGGCAGGTGAACATCATCACCAAAGCCGAAGTTGACGTAGGGTGCCGCGGTCCGAAGCATCGGCTCGCCGAAGAACAGCGGGACGATACCGGTGAGCGATGCGATGCCAAGTCCCGCCGCGACGATGACGCGTGGGTGGATTGGCATGAGTCGCATCATGGCGTCGGTGCCGTGCGACATGCGGTAAAGCACGAGTGCGACAGCCGCGATCAGACCGCCAATAAACCCGCCTCCGGGCATATTGTGGCCTTTGAGCGCCATGTACAGCGCGAACAAGAGCGTAAGCGGGAAAATGATGCCGTTGGCTGTTCGGAGGATCATCGAGCTCATGCGGTCACCTCCGAGTCAAGTGGGTCTAGCGCATCTGGCGGATAGTCGGATTCAACCTTGCGGTATTTCATGCCACGACGTCGTCGGTGGGGCAGCATCGACCAGACGCCCATGGCCGCGAGGCCGAGGACCGCGACTTCACCAAGTGTGTCAAAGCCACGGAAGTCGACGAGGATGACGTTGACGATATTCGTGCCGCCGCCGCCACGTTTGCCGACCTCGTCACTCATCGCGGTTTCGAGTTTGAGGTTGCCAAAGTCGTCGGTCTTGAGGCCGTAGCTATGCTGAGCGAGTGTCTTGCCCATCGGGTCGGCATGCGGGTTACTAGGCTCGATGATGACGGTTCCGTCATTGGCGATGAGCCCGTCGCCACGGTTGTGCGATGCCGCGGTCAGCGTCATCCAACCCACCGAAAGGCCCACACATACCGCGATCGGGATACGCCAAGCCTTACCCGAATCGCCTGTGATCTTTTCCTTAGGCAGGAGGCGTAAAACAATGACAAAGAGGATCACCGAGATGATCTCGAACAAGAGCTGGGTCAATGCAAGGTCGGGTGCTTGGTAGACGAGGTAAAGCGCGACCACCGCGAAGCCAGTGGCACCGAGGAAGACGATGCGCACGATCCGGCTGTCGGTCATCGGGATCAGCACGGCCGTCAAGCACGCGATGAAGCCAATCAGGATGCCAGGCCAATACTCGAAGATCCGCTGCGCCTCATTGCCGACGAGCATCGCATGCATCGCCTGGTCATCCCACGACGCCCAAGTGAAGCCAGCGAGCAAGGCGAGGAGTACGAAGATGAGGTAGTGCTTGAGGTTGTTGGTCTGGATGAGCCGGAAACACTTGCCGCCACCGTGTACCGCGAGGCAATACAGCGCGGGATAGATGTTGTCTGCGAAGTCCTTAATCGAACCACGGAAGAGCTTGGAAATGCCGACGAAGAAGCCCGCGACCAAGCAGAACATCGAGATCCAGAGCGGGATGCTGCCGGGGTGCGTTATGACGTAGTACAAGCTTGGCACGCCTTCGGCTTTGTATCCGAAGTAGTTGAGCGCAGTCGCGGGTTGCTCGAACGTGCGAAACACCATGTTCCACAAAGGCGTCGCGATGCCGCCGATGAATTGGAAGGACACGATGACTAGGCCGGGCAGCCAAATCATGCTGGCGAGGAAGCCGTGCTCGTGCGGGTGGTCGTGGTGGTGATCGTCGTGTTCGGTTGGTGGCGCGTCGTCTTGCGTCATCCCGCCGGGTAGGCCAAGCAGGGTGGTGAAGACGCGGACGCAGATCGCGACGTTGCAGATCGCGGTGA
>JBGCDC010000385.1:0-5963 GCA_045105055.1 Phycisphaeraceae bacterium
TTAGTGAGCTTCAGCTTGGTGGGTCTGGGCTGCGACATGCTTGTGATGATAGCGCAGTGCGGTCGCGATTGATTTGACCCATGTATCGGATCGGGGACAATTGTCAGCATGATCCTACGATTGACTGCCAGCCTGTTAGCGATTACCACCGTTTGCGCGGCTGTTTACGCCGAGTTTGTCTTGTCGTACTCCGGCCTCATGGGTGGTAGAGAAGCGGTTTATGCCGCGGGGTACGAAGTATTATTGGGTAGCACTTTCAATGAATCGATAGGCGATTCGCTGTTGACGGTCGTGGTGTACACCCTGCCCGAGTGCATTTCGGTGCTGGTGCTTTATCACGTCTACGCGATGCTCGGCCGGACCATGGGGCTAGCGCCGAACAAGTCGGATTAGTGGTTGGCGTAGGCCCGTGCAAGATTCGTTGCGGGCGATTGATCTTTTCAAATCAGATGAGCTCGTACCGCTTACGCCGCTTGCTGCTTTTGGATCATCGAATGGATGAGCGTATAGAGCCTTGCGCGATCGATCGGCTTGGTCTCGTAACCATCGCATCCCGCGGCAAGGCAGCGCTGTCGATCGCCTTGCATCGCGTGCGCGGTGAGTGCGACGATCGGGCTGGTGTAGCCTTTTTGCCGTAGTTTTTGCGTTGCGGTGTATCCGTCCATCACCGGCATCTGCATGTCCATCAGGATCACATCGAAAGGCATGCCCGCGTCGTGTTGTTCGATCGCTTTGTCCATCGCGTCTTTACCGTTCTCACACAGCTCAACGGCCATACCCATCTTCTTGAGGTGGTGGATGATAAGCCGTTGGTTGTCAGGCCCGTCCTCGGCGACGAGGACGCGACCCGCGAGATGTAAATCGTCATCTGGCATCGGCATGATTGGTTCGCCTTCAAGGCTTGGTGATGCGGGACTGGTGGCAATGTCCGTCTCAATGGTCAGGCGGAAGGTGCTGCCGATATCCGGGGTCGATTCGACTTCGATGTCCCCGCCGAGCATCTGGGCAAACTTTTTGGACAGCGATAGGCCTAGGCCGGTCCCGCCGAAGTTGCGCGTGGTGGTTTCGTCGGCCTGGCTAAACGGCGTGAACAAGTGGTTCAGCTTTTCCGCCGGGATGCCGACGCCGGTGTCTCTTACTTCGAAGACGAGCTTCACACGATCCGCGCTGGTCGCTTCGCGTTTGGAGACGGCCAAGGTGATCGTCCCTTCCTTCGTGAACTTGATCGCGTTACCCATGAGGTTCAAGAGGATTTGTCGCAGGCGAACCGGATCGGTCAGGATCAACGCGGGCAGGTCGTCGGCGATCTCGATACGGATTTCTAAGCCCTTTTGCTGAGCCGAGCCACGCATGAGTGAGCCGACTCGGCTGATCGATTCGGGGATCGACGTGTGCGTCGCTTCGACGGTCATCTTGCCCGCTTCGACTTTAGACAGGTCCAGCACGTCATTGATGAGGCAGAGCAGGTGATCGCCGTTGCGCTGGATTGTTTCGACGTAGTCGGCCCGGTCTTCTTCTGTGATCTCGGCTTCAGTGAGCATCGTCGTGAAGCCTAGGATTGCGTTCATCGGCGTACGGATCTCATGGCTCATGTTCGCAAGGAAATCGCTCTTGGCCTGGTTGGCGGCCTCTGCTAACACGCGCTGACGATCTTTCTCAATCGCTTGTCCCAGCTCGTCGGCCATCTGATTGAACGACCGCGCAAGCTCGCCTAGCTCGTCCTGACGACGGACCGGAACGCGGACGGTGTAGTCGCCTTTCCGGATCGCGTCGGCGGCTTTGGACAGCTGCTTGATCGGCTTGACCCAGAAGAGTGAGCCTACGAAACCGATGAAAATCGCCAGTAGGCCGACCGTGATCGTCGTGATCAGGATGTAGCGATTCATGTCGGCACTTGCCGCGAGTACATCCGCGCGGTCGCGCTCTAACCCGACGATCCATCCCTCGTTGTGCTTGCCGAAGGAGATATACGACAACGCAAGTTCGGTTTGCTTGCTTGGCGAGGTGAGACGCAGCGGTGCCGCGCCTTCTTTGTTGGCGTGTGTACGGATCTGCACGAGCGTCAGGCTTGCCCAGTCTTTATAAAGATTGTTTTTCGTGCCGAGCTGATCGCCCCAGAGCTTGTTCGGGTCGGGGTGGCTCATGTACGTGCCCGACTCGGAGGCGAAGATGATTCGGCCTTGATCGAAGTGCTGCTGCAGTTCATGGATGAACTGCTTCGCAGTAATGTTCACGATGATGATGCCTTGGAAGACGTTGCCCTGCCAGATCGGGGTGCTGATGCGCAGGACGGGGTTGTCGTACTGGACCCTGCCATGATCGACATTGAGATCGATCGGTGAGACATAGCACTGACCCGACATCAGCTCGGCGGTGCGTTGGAAGTACGGGCGACCGGACTTGTCTTGTAATGCCGCCTCGGGCATGACCGCGATGTGCTCGTCGCTTTTGCCCACACGCAGTCGTTCGTATCCACGGTGATCGATATAGCGCAGCTGAAGCACCGCGGGGTGAACCTCGCAGTATTCGACAAAGAGATTGGTGAGACGATTACGCCACTGGTCGGAGCTCGATTGATCGTTGGGGTCGATCCCGCCGTTCTGTTCAGCTCGATAGATCCCGCTGATTGGGGGGTAGTTGGCGATGGTTCGCACATCGCTTTTGTATTCCCCAATACGACTTGTCATCAATCGATCGACCTCGGCGAGCCCGGTCGAGGTTTCGCGCTCTGAGTTATCTAATAAGGTCTCACGGACATGCGAGCTCACCACGAGGCTAAGGACCATCAAAGGCACCATCGCGAGGATGGCTGCCGCGAGGATGTATTGTCCGCCAATTCGGTGTATCGAAAGGAATTGTTTGATCTGTCGGACCATCGGTACACAGGACAAGCATTACGCAAGTCCACTCCGTGAGCCCCCCACGGGTTCGGTTATGACGTTTGGATCGACTTTGTTGTTTACGGTCTTAAAGCGTGAAGTCGAATTGATAATAAGATGGTGTAAGTTCGAACGGGGGATCGTGTTATCGGCATGGGTTAGACTTTTACGGAGACGAATCATGGCAGGCCATAGTAAGTGGGCCAACATCCGACACCGCAAGGGCAGGCAGGATGCGAGGCGTTCGAAGATCTGGTCCAAGTGCAGCCGCGCGATCATCGTCGCGGCCAAGGCAGGCGGCGGCGACCCGGGTATGAACCTGAACCTCCGCTACGCCATCGACGAGGCCAAGGCACAAAACATGCCCAAGGACACGATCGCCAAAGCGGTCGAGAAGGGCTCTGGCGGCGGCGACGGCTCGGACTACGAAGAGATCCTCTACGAAGGCTACGGGCCCAACGGCGTCGCGCTGATGATCGAGATCCTCACCGACAACCGTAACCGCACCGCATCCGAACTCCGCAAGGTCTTCGAGAAGGGCGGGGGCAACCTCGGCGCGTCGGGATGTGTCGCATACAACTTCGAAAAGAAGGGCGAGCTGTACATCGAGAAAGACAAGGCCGACGAAGACCAGCTGATGGAGCTCGCTCTCGAAGCCGGTGCAGAGGACATCGAAGACGACGACGAGGCCTGGCGGATCGTCACCGACCCCTCGACATTCATCACGGTCAAGGACGCGATCGAAAACGCCAACATCGAGATCGCCTCCGCATCGCTCAGCATGATCGCGGCCAACACCGTCGAGTGCTTAGGTAAGGACGCCGCCAAGGTGCTTAAACTCATCGACGCGTTTGAGGACCATGACGATGTTCAAAAGGTCCACGCTAACTTCGACATCCCAGACGAAGAGATGGCGAAATTGGATGATTAAAGACGAGCCCCATGAAGTGCCGCGGCTTGCCGCGTAAAGGGCCCCGCATGATCCGCAATGTGATCTTCTACACCGGCCAAGTTCAAGGCGTGGGCTTCCGCTACACCGCCGCGAAGCTCGCCAAGGGTTTTGATGTCGCGGGGTACGTGCAGAACCTCGACGATGGCCGAGTCCGGCTGGAAGTGCAGGGGACTGAAGGCCAAGTCTTGGGCTTACTCGAAGCGATCGATCAGGCGATGGCCAGTAATATCACGACTAAGGACGTCGCCGACCAGCCCGTAGACCCCGGCTTAGGTGATCCCAAGGAGCCCGATGCGTTCGTGGTTCGCTACTGAACGTCGTTGAATCAAATTTTTCCGATACGTTGAACCTTCCCTCGTCTCGCGCGTCTGAATCTCTATCAGACTGAAATAGACGCCTCGCCAAAGGACACCCCATGTCAAGCCAACACGCCCGCCCAAACGCTAAACAAGCCGTTCGCTTTGCCTTGCTGTACCCCGTGCTCGCGGTGCTGCTGATTGCCGCGGTTGGGCCCATCACGGGTCTCTACGCACAGGATCAGGCAGAGCCCGTTCAGCCGCCGGTCATCATCGAGTGCCCCGGCCCCGCAGGCCACGGCCAACCTGGCCCACCACCGTTTGCACAAGGCCCCGGCCAGCCCGTTCAGCTGCAAGCCCAAGCCCAAGAAAAACCCAAGCAGCCCGACCTCACCGAACAACTCGGCGGGGAGGACCGCTACCTCACCCACCTAGCCACCGATAAGCCGATCTACCGCGCCGAGGAGACGGTCTACGTCCGTGGCACGATCCTCCACGCGTTCACGCAGAAGCCGATCGATGACAAGAAGGAAGAGATCGAGGCGCTCAACGAGCAGATCAATGTCCTACAACAGGCCAACAAGCCTGAAAACCGCCCGGCCCTCAACGAGCTCTATCGCAAGCGATCCATGCTCCAGAGGGAGGCCCGCCTAAGCCCGATGGTCGAGATCAAAGACCCTAAGGGCGCGACCGTCGTCTCGGGCCGAACCGACATCCAAGACAGCACCCTTGGCTTTAAGTGGGAGGTCCCCGAAGGACAGGCCGGCGGCGAGTACACCGTCAAGGTCAGCTACCCCTGGTCGGGCCTAGCCCCTGCCGAGCGCACCTTCGACATACGCGCCTACCGCGCCCCACGCATCAAGACCCAGATCGATTTCCTTAAAGATGGCTACGGCCCGGGCGACACCGTCATCGCAACCATCGATGTCACCCGAGCCGAGGGCGGCATCCCGGAAGGCGCGAAGGTCACCGCGATCGCAAGAGTCGATGGTAGCGAAGTCGCCCGTGTGAGCACGATGGTCCGCGAGACGGGTGTCGCCGAAGTCCGCTTCGACCTGCCTGACAAGATCGAGCGTGGCGAAGGCTCGCTGACCTTTGTCATCGAAGACGGCGGCGTGGTCGAGTCGGCCAGCAAGACCCTGCCGATTCTGCTGCAAACGCTTGATCTTCAATTCTTTCCCGAAGGCGGAGAACTCATCGCAGGCGTCGAAAACCGTGTCTACTTCGAGGCGAAAACGCCGTTTGGCAAGCCTGCGGATATTAAGGGGGTCATCACAAAGCGCCTTAGGCTTGATGCCGTAGATGCCGGCTTCATCTGGCCATTGATGCTCGGTACAGAGTTTGAAACAACGCATGAAGGCCGGGGTGTCTTTACATTTACGCCTGAGCCCGGTGAGCACTATGCCATTCAGATCACCGAGCCCAGCAGCGTGACGCAGACGTTTGAGTTGCCCGCGGTGGGGCACAACTCGATAGCGGTGCAGTTTGAGAGAGCGGTCTACGCGCACGAAGACTTTATTGCGTTTGAGGTGCATAACACGCATCCAAGGGTTCCTGATATCGACAACCCGAATACCGATCCGGTCACGATCCAGGTCCGTCAGCGCGAAGTCATCGTCGGCTCTCAAACCGTATACCCAGCCCGCCCAGGCACAGCACGCGCCGTGTTTTTCGCGGGAGACGCTGGAGGCAGGGATGTCAGCCTAGGCCAGATCCTTTCCGACACCGCCACCGGCATCCTCACCGTCACCGCCTACGACGCGGATGGCAAGCCGTTGGCTGAACGACTTATCTACCGCGCACCAAAAAACCAGGTCAACATTGAGATCATGCCCG
>JBGCDC010000386.1:0-2955 GCA_045105055.1 Phycisphaeraceae bacterium
GATGCGCTGGACCGCTTGCTCGATCACATCGGTGATCTGATCGTTGCGGACTTGCTTGTCTAGCTCGGTGAGCACTTTGTCGAGCGTGCCGGGCAGATCTTCGGGGATCGAGCTACGCAATTCCGCGATTGCGGCGAGCATCTCGGTATTGTTGCGGTCCTGTGCGTCGAGGCGGTCGAGGACGGACTTGACCGCATCGGTATTTGTGCCGGGCATTGTCTCGATTTGCTTCCGCAGGCCAGCGATTTGCTTGGCGAGCTGGTCTTGCGTCTCGACTTTGTCCAGCACTTGTTCAAGCAGCGTAGCGGTTCGCGCAGCGGTCTCGTTATCCGTGGCTTGTAGTTCGCTAGCGATCTGTTCAGCAGTAGGGCGTTGATCGATCTCACTCATCACACGCGCGATGAGTAGTTCGGTCCGCTGTGCATCTTCGCCGATGACTCGACGCAGGTCCGCGGCAAGCTGCTCGCTCGTTGGCCTTTGTTCAAGCTCGTTGAGCACTTGCCGCATCAGGCCGGGCAGCTCTTCATTCGTCGTTTCTCGTTTGGCGAAGGCTTCATCCATCGCTTCGCGTAGGTCCGTGGCGAGCTGCTCGCCGGTGGGGCGTTTAGCAAGCTCCGCGACGACTTGTTTCATCAGTGCGTTGGCCTGGCCCGCGTCTTCGCCGACGGCAGCGGTGACGTCCGTTGCGATTTGATCACCCGTACGGCGGAGCTCCGCCAACACCAAACGCATGAACTGGCCGTCTTGTGCTTTAGCCGCTGCGACCGCGCGCTTGACCTCTTCGGCTAGCTGTTCGCGTGTCGGCACGAGCGCGAGACTTTCAAGCACGCGGGCCATCAATGCTTCGTTTTGCTTCGCCGACGCGACGGCACCCTCTGCCTCGGCCTTGCGGTGCTCAGCCATCGCGAGCTGCACTGCTTCACCTGCGGCCTGCGCGTTCTCGTTGATTGCTTGTTCAAGCTTTGCGAGGAGCTGGTCGCCGGTGGGCTGGCCGTCGAGCAGCGACTTCATCTGCGTCACAGCCGCGAGGACTTCATTACTCTTATTATCGCCTTGCTTCGCAAGCGATTCGCCGATCTGTTCGAGTGCGATCTGTTGTTGCGTCGCTCGGGCTTGTGCCGCTTGGAGTTGCTCGACTAGCGGGTCACGCACGCTCGCGATCGTCTCAGCGGCACCGGCGATCTCCTCGGTGGTTTGCGTGAGCGACTCGGTCATCTGCTTGGCAGACGCTGCGATCTTGTCGGTCTGCTGAGTGGAGCGGTCTTCCATCGCACGCAGCTGGTCTTGTAGCGCGGCGAGGTCTTCGCGTGGCACGGTCTCATTCCTCAACTCGTTGACCTGCACCGCGAGATACGTGCCCAGCCCGAGCACTGCCGCAAGGCCTAGCGCCGCAGCGATCATCGGTGCCTTGCTTCGCTGTGCAACCGGCTGATCTGTCGAGTCACCAAGCAGGGCGGATCGTTCGGTGAGATTGGCCTGCATTCGACCGAGCACCATGACGGTGTTGCCGATCTGCAGGTAGTCCCCGTCTTTGAGTTTTGCGTGTTGGCCTTTTTCGAGTTCGACATGGTTGCGGAATGTGCCGTGGCGTGAGCCGAGGTCCTTGAGGTACCACTGCCCGCCTTCGGACCACAGACGCGCGTGTTCTCGGCTGACCTTGCGGTCATTGAGCTTGACCTGATCGCCTTCTCGGCCCAGCACGATCGGGTCGCCGTCCGTCAGTTCGTAAATACGTCCCTTGTCGGGGCCGCCAGCAATAATCAAAATCAGCACGGTACGGGTCCTCTGTCGCGTGGTTGGCCGGTCCATCGGCCGCTAATCGCTCGCGTCCTGAGCCCCATCGGGGAGCCCCTAAGTCTAACTCAAAACAAGAGAGAATCAAGGTTTATGACCGATTCAATCCTCGATTAAGGCGGACTTGCAGACCACATAGCCCACCCAATCTCGAGCGCTCGGCACCTCTTGGACGGGTTGGTACCGCCCAGGTTCCAACGGATCCGCCCACCAGAACGAAGCCTGCTCAAACCCAGCTTGCAACGCTAGATCGATGATTTGTCTTGGTTCCCACAGCCGCCAGTCGTACACGAAGGCATCACTGAGCCGATCGCTTTCGCTCAGTTCAAAGTGGATACGGCACTCGATCCGGCCTGTTTCAGCATCTAACCCAAGTTGCTCCCAGTGATACACAAACGGCTCGACGCCACTCTCATCCGGCTCGACACGCACGCTCTCAACGCTTGGCTCACCCACACCCGGGCCACCAAACACATCCAAAATCAAGAGTCCGCCGGGGTTCAAGCTCTTCAAAACCTGCCCAAGGTAAGCACGCAGCAACGCCTCTTCGTGATAAATCAACACCGAGAAGTTCAGCGCCAGCGTCACATCTACCGCAGGCTCATCGATCGCCATGACATCCGCGTGGACGATGTGCAGGTCCGGATCGCTAAACGTGTCCTCCGCCCAAGCCACGGTCGATTCATCCAACTCGATCGCCATCGCCTGCCGATCCGGGTCCGATGCCACCCACGCCGCCGCGACGGCACACGTCCCCGCAAAGTCCTCCCGCAACAGCATCGGCTCGATCTCATCCCCATAGAAATGAGACCAAGCGTATTCAGCAAATGCGACCTCCGCGATCGGGTGTTGCACCGCAAGCCGGTAAAGGTCCATCGGATCGGGCTGGGGGGAGGGCGGTACTGGCACTGCCGAATCATAAGCGATCAACCTTGCGACGGATCGCGTCACCACGGTAAGCTAGCCATTCACGAAATCTTTAACCAAGAAAGCCAACAATGACAAGAGCCACTTTTCGACAATTCACGCTATTGATGCTGAACGCTGTCGTACTG
Organism: Phycisphaeraceae bacterium; assembly: GCA_045105055.1. Taxonomy (GTDB): domain Bacteria; phylum Planctomycetota; class Phycisphaerae; order Phycisphaerales; family Phycisphaeraceae; genus JAHQVV01. Next base: position 2,850 of record JBGCDC010000386.1, read on the forward strand.
ATATCTGCCGGGACAGTGCAGGCAGAAGAACTTTATCAACTTAATTTGGAACGAACCCGCTCGGTCGGTGATAAAGCAAAACTCACTGTCAGCGTAAAAAACGCCG
>JBGCDC010000387.1:0-12805 GCA_045105055.1 Phycisphaeraceae bacterium
GTGGTACAGACGCCGCGGCTGGGTCGAACCCCCATCTCGCGATGGGGGCTAGTGTCACTGCTTCAAATACATTGAATCCATCACGACAGCCCCAATAGCCCCCATCGCAAGATGGGGGTTCGAGTGATGAAGAAGTAGTCCGCCTTTTGCCGATATCAACCCCATGCCACATGGCCCCGACTACATCCTAAAAATCGATGGCCTCGCCTCGCCTGATGACCGCAGCGAGAACCAGCAGCAGCGGTCCAGCGAGAAGCGCCCGTGGATCGCGGTGAACTGGCAGTGCTGCTCGGTCTACACCCGCATCTACCGCAACCGCCAAGGCAGTGCCTACGAAGGCCGATGCCCCAAGTGCGGCACCACCGCCAAAGCCGCCATCGGCTCAGGCGGCACCGCCAACCGCTTCTTCAACGCGGGATGAGTTTTACAAATTTTCCCGGGAACGTATTCTGTTGCCATGCATATAGACGACGTGTTGATCCAAGTCGCAGAACAGATCGCGACACAAGCCCACGAGGGCCAGTTTCGTCGCGGTGGTGACGTGCCCTATATTGAACATCCAAGGGCGGTCGTTAGTCGGGTAGGTAAAGATAGGGATGCGATTGTTGTCGCGTGGCTGCACGACGTCATCGAAGATTCGGATTACACCGCCGAGTCGTTGAAGGAAGCGGGTATTCCATCGCTTCTTGTGGCTGACGTGGTCCTGCTAACGAAGACTCGTGAGATCAGCTACGAGGCATACCTTGAGGGCATTGGATCATCACGTATTGCCACGAGAGTGAAGATCGCAGATATGCTCTCTAATCTTGCGGACAACCCGACGAAGAAACAAATCCGCAAGTATGCCAAAGGACTGTTGCAATTGACCCGGCCGTCATGAATAGTATCCAGCCAACCCGCTCGGTCTACACCCGTATCTACCGCAACCGACAAGGCAGCGCCTACGAGGGCCGATGCCCCAAGTGCGTCACCACCGCCAAAGCCGCCATCGGCTCAGGCGGCACCAACAACCGCTTCTTCAACGCGGGGTGAGTTCTAAATTCAGAAGTCGTTTTTTAATTGCTCAGAGCGTGACGACTTGTTAGCGTGTCAAAGCATGACAGTCTGATATTCTTATGCTATTTCGACGAAAAAACAACATGATGGCTGAAGTAGAACTGCTGTTTCAATTGACGCGTAAGCGTGTAACCAAGCAGCACATCATCGACTTCTCTCCAAACGATCCCGGCTATCCCGATTACGTCCGCTTGTGGACGAAGATTTTGAAATCTGGTGTGGTACCTCAGGAAACGGAATTCGATCTTTCAGAGGTGATCGGACTGACAGGATGGGCTATGGACCCATCAAAGCGTTTCAGAGAATATCGACGATTTACATCCGCGGTCGGTGTCGCTTTGCTCGTATTTGGCAATGATCCGGAGCAAGTGCGTATCGCCAATTATCTTGCGCGTGATCTACTCATCGATCTGGACACCGATAGCCATGAACATCTCAAAGCAGTGCGCCAGGTGTTTCCAGTCGTTCGACATGCTTTGGTCGAAGCAGGTGACGAAGAAGAATATGCTTTCTTCACTTTAGGCATGCTCATTCTTGCGCAAATGTGCGGGGATTTTGATGCTTGCCCAGCTATCGCACAGCAGGTGATTGATGATGATCAATCAATTCGCGATGCATTTTCCAGCGATACGTATTCGTTTCCCTCGGATCTACTTTTGGGATTGACCGTTTACGAGCAACTGCATACAGACTGGATACATTTTGTATCTACAAACACGAATCCGGTAGGCGATGAAAACATACAACTAATCATCGAATCGTTTGCGGATGTGAAAAACAAATATAAGCCGCGTAGATGACGGCGCGTCCCTCGGCGTGAATTAGTGAATCCCAAGCGTCTCGTCGTCGTGTTCGATGATGACGGTTTCGCTGCTGGCGAGGTTGAGGACGGCGCTGAACTCGGTTGGGGTGCTGACTTGTAAACACCTTGCTCGGGTGTCGGCGTCGCCGAAGGTTTTGGCGACCAGTGCGAGGAGTTCGAGCTGGGTTTCGGGCTGATCGGTGGGGGTGAGCAGCAGGAAGATGAGCTTGGCGAGTTGGCCGTCGGGCGCGTCAAAGTCGACGCCGTTGGTCGAGCGGGCGACGATGACGGTGGGCTTACTGAGGTTGTCGAGCCTTGCGTGCGGGACGGCAAGGCCGTTGGGTAGCGCGGTGTGCATGACGCTTTCGCGGGCCCAGACTTCTTTGAAGATCGCGGACTCTTCGATCTCGGTTAGTTCGACGGCCCGCTCGCTCATCGTATGGAGCAACGACTCGATGTCGCCTGCATCGGGGTCGAGGAGGATGTGCCGATCGGTGAGGAAGTCTTGTAGCTTGCGTTGGCTCTTGACTTGGAGGATGCGTTGCATCGCAGGGCCAGCGAGGATCGACGTGCCTAGCGCCATTATGACGATGGCGACCATGAGTTCTTCGCTGATGAGTTCGGCTTGGAAGGCGAGTTGGCCGAGGATGATGCCGACCGCGCCTTGCGCCGCCATGCCGAAGCCGACGGCCCAGCTCTCGCGTGGCGATAGCTTGGCGAGCTTAGCGCCGAGATAGCAGCCGCTGACTTTACCGACCAGCGCGATGACGCAGACGATCACGACGGTGTGCAGTTGGAAGGCATCGAGGAAGTTGATCGTTAGGCCGATGGAGGCAAAGAACACCGGCGCGAAAATGTTCATCACGAACTGGTGGATCGTATCGCGGGTTCGTTCACGCAGGTGATGCGAGTCGCCGATCGCGACGCCAGCGATGAAGGCACCGAAGATCGAGTGGATGCCGAGGAACTCGGTGAGCGCCGCGCAGAGCAGGGCAATGACGAAGGCGAAGCTGATCACGCCGCCGGGCCAAGACCATCGGGCCTGGACATAGGGCAGGGCCTTGTGCATGAAGAGTCGGCCGAGCGTGAGCATGAACGCGAGGAAGGCGAGCGTCGCACCGATCGTGCCATAGACGCCGAGGTGTGCGCCGCCGGAGGCCGTCGTCGCGCCGTCCGCGGAGAGCATCGGCGGCAGCAGGGCGAGTACGACGGCGAAGCCGATCCACCCAATGAGGTCGTTGCACATCGCCGAGCTGATGACGAGCACGCCCATGTCCGACTTGGACAGGTTCAGGTCGATGAGGATCTTAGCGATGACGGGCAGCGCGGTGATCGACATCGCTAGGCCGCAGAAGATCTGGAAGGGCAGCAGGTTGTCTTCGGCTCGTGCGCCGACGCCGAGCAAGTCGGTCAAGAACGTCGCGGCGCCGAAGCCCAAGGCGAAGGGGATCAAGATGCCCATCGCGCTGACGAGCACCATGGCTTTGCCTTGGCGGACCACAGCGGACAAGTCGACTTCCAAGCCTACGACGAAGAGCAAGAGTGCGGCGGAGAGCGTGATGAAGCCTTCTTCAGCGATCCATGCGGCGCTGCCGGCCTCGGCGGGAAAGAGGTAGGCATAAACCCCAGGCAAGAGCATCCCCAACAGCGTCGGCCCAAGGATGATGCCCGCGACGATCTCGCCGAGCACGGCCGGTTGCCCGAATTTGCGGCAGAGTTCGCCGAGCAAACGCGCTAACCCGAGCAGCACCGCGATCGCGAGCAGCAGCTTGGTGATTGCGCTTTCGTCTAGCCCAGCGTCGCTAGCGGCAAGGATGAGTTGGAGGGAGTGATCCATATAGACGGCGGGTGTTTCGTATCTCGACAAGAGTGTATCGGTTCGCTGGGACGGTGTTTACGGATTGGGCATAGATAGCGTTGATCCTCAAGAACGGTCCATTGATACGTTTGAAAATAGCCCGCATCGCAAGATGGGGGTTCGATGTGACAGAGGTCGTCAACCCCACCTCGCGGTGCGGGCTATTTTCATCGTGATGTTGTGTAGCTCGCTTAGTGTGCTGGCGCAGTGCCGACGGAGATCGCGGCGCGGAACTGGGTGTAGCCGTCGGCTTCGACGGCGGCGCGGCGGCGGGCCGGGTCGTTGAAGGCTTCGGCGACCGCGCGGAGCATCTCGATCTGAGAGAGCTGGTCGTCCGCTGGGGTGAGGAGCATACAGATGACCTCGGCGGCTAGGCCGTCGCCCGCGTCGAAGTCGATGCCGGGCGGTGAGATGCCGACGATGAGTTGTGGCTTAGCGAGCCCTTGGATTCGGCCATGCGGGACGGCGACGCCGTTGCCGATGCCGGTAGACATAGTCTGTTCACGCTCCCAGACGGCGGCGCTGATGACGTCGGCGTCGAGATCGGTGACCGTCGCAGCGACGATCGAGAGCTCCTTGATCGCGTCTTTTCGGCTCACGGCTCTGAGTTTGGGGATGAAGGCTTTGTTCGTGAGCAGGTCGGTGAACTTCTTCTGCTGGCGTCGGTTGAGTGCGTACTGCATCATCGGCCCGGCGATCACGGAGGTGACGATGGCCATGATGACGATGGCGACGAAGAGGTCTTTTTCGATGAGGCCAAAGCTCAGCGCGATCTGGCCGAGGATGATTTCCATGGCACCACGGGCGGACATGCCAAAGCCGATAGCCCAGCTTTCCCGCTTGTTCATGCCGGCGAGCTTGGCACCGACGTAGCAGCCTAGGACCTTGCCGATGATCGCTATGACGAGAACGATGACAACGATGCCTAGGTCAAAGTCGGCCCAGAAGTCCACACGGAGCGCGACACCTGCGAAGAAGACCGGTGCAAAAATGTAGGTGACGATCTGTTCGATCGTTTCGCGTGTTCGCGCAGTGAGATGTTTGGAGTCGCCAAGCGCGATGCCTGCGAGGAAGGCGCCGAAGATGGCGTGGATGCCGATCCATTCGGTGAGCGCGGCGCAGAGGAACGCGAGGACGAAGACAAATCCAAGGATGCCGCCAGGCCAAGACGAGTGAGCCTGCACGAGCGGGATGGTCTTATCGGCCAACCATCGTCCGCCAGTAAGCATGAAGCCGACGAAGAGGAGCGTTGCCGTAATCACAAACGGCAGGGACATTGCCGATTCGCCTTCGGGCATGATCATCGCGATGACGAGCGCAAAACCGATCCAGCCGAGTAGGTCGTTCACCATGGCCGAGGACATGATGAGCATGCCCATGTCGGACTTGAACATGTTCAGGTCCATGAGGATTTTGGCGATGACGGGCAGCGCGGTGATCGACATGGCGATGCCTAGGAACAGCGCGAAGGGGATCGGCGAGTCGGACTCGGTGTTGTAGCCGATCCACTGGTCGGCATTAACTGCGAGGAAGTACGCGACGCCCGCGCCAACGACAAAGGGCACGACCATGCCAAGCACGCTGACGAGGACCGCGGCTTTGCCTTGCTTGGTGACAATGGATAGATCGACCTCAAGCCCGGCTACGAGCAGCAGGAGGCAGACGCTCAGTACGAAGAACGCTTCGAGCCCGACCTTCACGAGGCTGGGCACTTTGCCGTCTTTATTGGGCTGGCCGGCTTCATCGAGCTTGTCCGGGATGGTGACCGTGATGGTCTCGCCGGTGAGCGGGTCGGTGGCGGTGGTCTCGTAGGCGTTGCCGTCTTTATCGACTTTGTCGTAGTAGATTTGGTTGCCGGACTGGTGGTCGGCAAGGTACTCAGGGAAGAGGTTTTGATACGTGTCGGGCGCGAAGTTGCCGAGGATCGTCGCTCCGAGGACAACGCCTGCGAGGATCTCGCCGAGGACGGTGGGCTGGCCAAATCTTTTGGCGATTTCACCAAAGAGCCTTGCCACGCCGAGCAGTACGGCGAGGGACAGCAAGAAAATGGTAATCTCGGAGGGCGTCAGGATGCCGGCGGCGAGGGTGTGCATAAAAAAGGTTCCGTCCGTGTTCGGCGATAGTTTAGAGCGTCTTGAGAGTTGAGGTTGACATTTGCAGACGTTATCGGCGGATTGGTTTTGGAGTCTTTGGTTTGGCGGCTAAGATATAGGCGTGAGTGAAAATGTCTCAACGATGAATACGAAGCCTGATGCCAAGCTCAACGGCGGCAGTGTGGTGCTGATGCGCGAAGGTGCGTCGGGCTGTGCGGTGCTTTTAAGCGCGTTGTCGGCCCGTGGATTGCCGCATGAAGTGGTGCACGATGAGCCCAGTGCGATGTTGGTGTTAGCTGACTTGTCACGGCGGGGTTTAGTCAGGCGGGTATTGATCGTTGTTGAGCCGACGCAGTGGCTGCGATTGGATCAGTTGTTATCAGCCGTGGATGACCATCACGGGTCGGTCTATTGTTGGCAGTTCGATAATCAAGACGGCGCGGACCCGATGCTCTCACAGATCCCGCGCGATTCGTATCCGTTTAATCAGGGTGGCATGCTTTCAGAGTCAGGCCCCATTGGAAAGATACGTAAGCGAGCCCGGCCGGTGGATCGGCTGCTGGTGCCAGCGCCGGGGCATGAGGAAACAACACGCGAGGTGGTGACGCAGCAAGAACTCACGATGTTGCTTGGCCCCGCACCGGGCGAGGCGGGTTAAGAATGAGTGAGCCAGACGTCACCTTTGTGGGAGGTTCGATGATGGGTGCTGAGCCCGCGATGCGGACGGTTTTAGTGATTCGCAGCGAGACGCTGCGCGATCGCGTCGCGGCGGCGCTTGAGGCTGCTGGGGTTGTTGCTGAGATCGAGCTGTCGCCGAGCTACCTGTCTGCGATGGGTTGGTTGACGCAACAAGGCGCGGACGTGGTGGTGGGTCCGGTCTCGGCGATGACAGGGATGGTCGCCTCGACCGCGCGTGCGCTGCGGAAGTTGTCGCCAGGGATGCGGCTGATTGCGGTGGCGGATGACGACGAGCGGGCCGAGGCGAGCGCTGCGGCGTCCGCGGGGTTTGATCAATGCGTCTACGAACCCGCGGATGCGAGCGTGCTCGTGTCGGCGATCGGCCTTGAGCCAAGAAAACAATCGGCAGAACAAGCAGATCAGTCTGATCCGGGTGAAGACGACGCGCGTGTTAGCGCTGGGGACAATGCGCAGGCCATGGAGGCGGCGCAGCAAGCATCGCAAACCCCGACGCAAGATTGGCTAAAGCAGGGATTTGAAAACGAAGGCTCGGCAAGCGTGAGCGGGGCGGTCGGTGATGTGGACTTGGCCGAGGCCGTGATGCGACGAGATGGATCGCTGCTGCCGTTGGCGATGCGTCTCTTGCGAGATCAGTCTGGTTTACATGACGCCGAGTTTACGCCGCTGGGACAATCGAAAGGCAGTGCGCGTTTTGCGGTGGATGTCTCGTACGAAGGGACGAACTTCGGCGCGCTCACCTCGCAAGATGGCGATGTCCAAGCCCTTGGCTCATGGTCGGCTTGGCTTTCGCGATGGGTCGCCCTAGACCGTCGGCAGGACGAGCTCTACCAGATGGCGATGCACGACAGGCTCACAGGCGTCTGGAACCGCAGATACTTTGAACTATTCCTCGAGCGCGTTCTGCAGCACGCGGCGGACGGCCGACAGCAAGTCACATTGCTCGTTTTTGATATCGACAATTTCAAACAATATAACGACAACTTCGGCCACCCCGCAGGCGATGAAATCCTCAAGTCCACCGCGACGCTGATCCAATCGCTCGTGCGTGAGCACGATGTGGTCGCTCGGATCGGCGGGGATGAGTTCGCGGTCATCTTCTGGGACAAGGGTGAGCCAAGACACCTGGGCAGCCAGCACCCCGACAGTGTCATCGGCATCGCTAAGCGTTTCCAAAAGGCGATCTGCGAGCACAAATTCCCAAAGCTAGGCGAAGAAGCGGTCGGCCGACTCACGGTCAGCGGCGGCCTGGCGGGTTTCCCCTGGGACGGCCGAACGCCCAGTGAGCTGATGGCAAGAGCCGACGCCAACGCGATGCGCTCCAAGCAGCAAGGCAAGAACGCGATCTGCTTCGGCCCAGGCGCCGCGCCCAACGGCAAGCCTTCGCTGCCTCAAACATGATCGCGAAGCATTATTCGTCAGCGCGACTGCGTCTTGCGATATCATGTCGCACCCGCCGTGACCACGGCACCGACACCCCATACATTGCCACTCGGAAGGACCCGACCTATGTCGTTCGATTCGACGATCCACGCCAAGGCTGTTCAGCTCGCCAAGCTCACCTATCAAATCACCGCCGCTGCCGGCTCGGGCCACCCCTCGACCGGTGGGTCGCTGGTCCACCTCGTCAGCGTGCTGATGTACCAGCACATGCGCTACGAGCCTACGAACCCGATGCATCCCGCAGCGGACCGGTTGGTGTTGTCCGAGGGCCACGCTGTGCCGGTGATCTACGCCGCTTGTGCAGATCTGGGTGTGCGATACGGGACCGACAAAGACAACCTCAAGCAGATGACGATGGACGTGGCGAAGACGCTGCGCGAGATTGATTCGCCCATCGACGGCCACCCCAACCCGATCGAAGGCTTCCCGTTCTTTGACACCGCGACGGGCTCACTCGGCCAAGGTCTGAGTAGCGCAGCAGGCCTGGCGCTAGCGGCACGGCTCGACGGTTTCGACAAGCGCGTCTTCTGCATCATCGGCGACGGCGAATCACGCGAAGGACAAATCTGGGAAGCGATCGACTTCCTCAAAGACCACGACCTCAAGGCCGTGTGTCCGATCTTTAATTGCAACGCGTTTGCACAAACGCAAGAAGTCAGCCCGCAGCAGAGCTGGGAAACGACCGCAAAAAAACTCGAAGCCGCTGGCTTTCATGCGATCGTAATCGATGGGCACAAGGGTAGCGCGGTTGCGGAAGCACTCGCTGAGCACGCCAAGTCGATCAGCCCAAATGCGAAGCCAGTCGCGATCGTTGCGAAGACGGTCAAGGGCTGGGGTGCTGCGTCGCAACAAGGCAACGGCCACCACGGCACCGCCGTCAAAGGCGACGACTTAGCAAGCGTGCTCAAAGAACTCGACGCGACGGAAGTGAAGCTCGGCGCGATCTCGGATACGTCGATGAAGATCGCGATGATGTCGCCACGACCAACACGAGACGCAGTGACGACCGCCAAGCCGCTTGGCTTTGAAGACGCCATGCGAGCCTTTGGCCAAGAGAAGGCCCTCGCCTCCGGCAAGTTCGCAACGCGTAAGGCCTACGGCGTCGCGCTACGAGCGATTGGCCACGCACACCCTAATGTTGTCGCACTAGACGCGGACGTTAACAACTCGACCTTCTCCGGCCAATTTGTGCACGATGAAAAACTCGGGGAACGCTTCTTCGAGTGCCGTATCGCAGAGCAAAACATGTTCTCCGTCGCGGCAGGTTTAGCGGCCGGTGGTAAGACGCCGTTCTGCTCAACGTTTGCCAAGTTTGTGACACGCGGCTACGACCAGATCGAGATGGCGATCAACTCCGGCTGCCAACTCAAGATCGCTGGCAGTCACGCGGGCATCACCCTCGGTGCCGACGGCCCATCACAGATGGCATTGCCCGACGTCGCATGGTTCTCTAGCTTCGCCACGATGACGCACAACGCCACCGGCCAGCCCGGCTTCTACGTGCTCACGCCATCGGATGCCTACTCGGCTTACGCCCTGACCTGTGCTGCTGCGGAACACGAAGGCAGCGTTTACCTCCGCACGCTCCGCCCTGAGACTGAGTTCCTCTACTCGCCGGATGAAGAGTTCAAGCTCGGTGGGCATAACGTGCTCATGGAAGGCAGCGACATCCTCATCGTCGCCAGCGGCTACATGGTGCACGAGGTCAACAAGGCACTCGAAGCACTCGACGACCATCACATCGAGCCAACGATCGTCGACCTGTACTCGTTGCCCTACGACGAAGATGCGATCCTCGATCTCGCCAACGAATGCAACGGCCTGGTCCTCACCGTCGAAGACAACTACGGCAACGGCATCGGCGCACACATCGCGTCCACCGTCGCACGCAGCGGCGACGGCTTCACCGTCGAGCAGATGTTCGTCAACAAGATCCCCAAGTCCGGCAAGAGCGAAGCCGACTTGCTCAAGTACTGCGGCCTAAGCAGCGACGACATCGCGAAGAAAGCCATCATGATGATGGACAAGTTGCCGGTCTAACAGCCGCTTGCGGCTTAGCGCTTTCGCCTTGCTTGTGAACGCCATCAATAGCCCCCATCGCAAGATGGGGGTTCGAGTTTCGTACAACGATAACCCCCACCTCGCGGTGGGGGCTATTTTTCGTTGTACTTATCTACTGTGACGTATCAAAACGCTAAACTTGCCGCATGATCACCCTCGCCGCATTCAGCTTCATTGAACTCATGGACCGTGGCGGCGTCGTCATGTGGCCGCTGCTTGCACTGAGCATCATCGCGGTCACGCTTATCATCGAGCGCACCTTCTTTTTTGTCCGCACCAATGGCTCGGCGCGACGCGACCGCACCGATCAACTCGCCAGGATGCTTCGAGCAGGCGAAGACGAACAAGCCAAGTCTCAGGCCAATCGCGACCACAGTATCTATGGCGATGCGGTGTCCCGGCTCTTGCTAGAGAAGCGGAGCGAGTCTGCTGCAGTCGACGCGGTCGAGGCGCAGCGCACTCGTCTCGAGCGTTTCTTGCCGATGCTTTCGACGATCATCACCGCTGCGCCGATGCTCGGCATCCTCGGCACAGTCATCGGCATCATCGGCGCGTTTAACGAACTCTCAAGCAACCGGGCGGACCTCGACCTCAGCGATCTTGGCGGCGATATCGGCCAAGCGTTGATCACGACCGCGGCGGGGATTACTGTTGCGCTGGTCACGCTCTTGCCATACAACCTTTTTCGCGCACAGGCCGACCGCTCGCTGTCTCGCTTGGAATCGCTCGTTGCTGCGGGACTCTCCCGGCCGGAGCAGCCGTCAGCGGATCGCGAAGTGTGAGCGTTTTGTTGCAAGCGTTGGTTCACTATTGCTGACGTCGTTAAACTCCAGTCGGTTGCTTTGATTGATCACTTCTTGATCGAGGATTTTTGTCATGAGTTGTCCTGACCTCGCCCGTGTTAGACGTTTCCAGGTCGCCCCGGTCATGCCCGAATCGTTAGAGCCTTTGGCTGACTTGGCTCGCAACCTTTGGTGGTCTTGGCACCACGACGCGATCGATTTATTTATCCATATTGACCAAGAACTCTGGCAGAAAACCCGGCACAACCCCGTGCAGATGCTCGGCCTCGTCACGCAAGAACGCCTCGACGAGTTGGCCAGCGACCCGATGTTTCTCGATTCGTTGCAGGCGGTACGCGATCGGCTCGCGCGGCACTGCGAGCGACCGGGCTGGTTTAGTGAGACGCATGGCAGTGACGCCGACAGTCCGACCCTCGCGTACTTCTGTGCTGAGTTCGGCATGACCGAGTCCTTCCAGATCTACTCCGGCGGGCTCGGTATCTTGGCGGGCGATCACCTTAAATCCGCAAGCGAACTCGGCCTGCCCCTCGTCGCGGTCGGCCTGCTCTATCGCCACGGCTACTTCCAGCAATACCTCACGCCCGATGGCTGGCAGATGGAGTACCTACCCGATCTGGATTTCTCGCAGATGCCCGTCCGTCCCGTGCTCGGCGATAATGGTGAGCAGATCAAAGTCAGCGTTGTGATGCCTAAACGCACGGTACAGATCGCACTGTGGGAGGCACGCGTCGGCCGAATTCGTTTGTTCTTACTCGACACCGATCTCCCTGAAAACGAAGTGAAGGACCGCGATATCACCGCCCAGCTCTACGGCGGCGATATGGATATGCGCATCCGGCAAGAGATCGTCTTAGGCATCGGCGGTGTTCGTGCTTTGCATGCGATCGGTATCAACCCCGATGTCTGCCACATGAACGAAGGGCACTCCGCTTTCCTCGCGCTCGAGCGCATCGGCAACCTCATCGCGCAGCACGGCCTGACTTTCGACGAAGCACGCCAAGGCGCGATGGCCAGCCACTGCTTCACGACACACACGCCTGTCCCCGCGGGCATCGACCGCTTCCCCGCAGAACTCGTCAAGACCTACTTCAAGGATTATCACGATCGGCTCAAGCTCGATATGGAAGGCTTGCTCGCGATGGGGCGTGATGATGTGTTTAACAAGGACGAGCCGTTCTCGATGGCGACGCTTGCGATCCGTTGCAGCGACTGGGCCAACGGCGTGTCCGCGCTGCATGGCGTCGTCTCGCGATCGATGTGGAAGGGCGTTTGGCCCAACATGCCCGAAGAAGAAGTACCCATCGGTCACGTCACCAATGGCATCCATGCCGCGTCATGGCTGTCGCGACCGTTGGCAGAGGCGATCGATCAACAGGCCGGTACGAACTCGCGGTTGGCGAAGCCTGCCGAGCACGATATCTACCAAGTCGTTAACGAGCTGCCTGATGAGAAGCTCTGGTCGATTCATACAGAACGCCGACATAAGCTCGTCGCATACACCAAGCGTGACGACCCCGCCCGGCCCGCGAGTCTAGGCCCGGTCCGACACGCGGACAACGACCTCGATCCCGAAGCGCTAACGATTGGTTTTGCCCGTCGCTTTGCGACTTACAAACGCGGCAACCTGTTTATGCGCGATCCCGATCGCCTGATCGCACTGCTCAATCATGCGGATCGGCCGGTTCAGTTTGTGATCTCCGGCAAGTCGCACCCGGCGGACGGCGGCGGTAAAGACCTCATCAAAGACATCGTGCAGTTCACACGACACCACGGTCTAACAGGCAAAATCGTTTTCATCGAAAACTACTCCATGCACTCGGCCCGCTACCTCGTACAAGGCTGCGACGTCTGGCTTAATAACCCGAGGCGGGGCATGGAAGCGTCGGGCACCAGTGGGATGAAGGCCGCGGTCAACGGCGTGCCCAATGCGTCGATCCTCGATGGCTGGTGGGATGAGGCGTACAACGAGCGCGTCGGCTGGGCCATCGGCTAC
>JBGCDC010000388.1:0-6384 GCA_045105055.1 Phycisphaeraceae bacterium
CGCCTCGGCCTGCACAGCCATCGTCCGCTTCCGCAACATGAACTGCGGCTGCTCCAATACGCCCAAGGCATTCGCGTCGGCCGCATCAGCGCGGGCGAGCTGATCGCGCTGCTCATCAACAAGCTTTTGAATCTTCTGGGCAAGCTCTTGCAATAATCGTTTGAGCTCTTCTTGGCGGCGCTGCTTCTGCTTGCCTAGCTCTTCGAGCATCTGCTCAAGCGTGTTCATCGCTTGCTGCTGCTGATTCGCGGCGTCGGCAACTTGGTTCTGATCTAGCTTCTCTGCCGCCTGCTCGATCTTCTCCTCTAGGCCCTGACGCTCAGCGATGTCTGCGGCTTCTGACAACGTCTTGGCGGTGGCGCGCTCTTCGGGCGTTTCGCCGTTCTCGCCGATCTGCTCAGCAGCGGCACGCATCTTGTCGATCAACGCTTCTGCACGCTCAGCCAAGTCACGCTGCGCGTCGGCGTTCTCTTCGAGCTCCTTACGTGTCTGCTCATCTAAGTCCTCGGCCTTCTGCCCGATGGTCTTAGGCAACAGCTCCTTGGTCTTGCGTGCTGCACGCGCGGCATCCGATTCGATCGCCGCGAGTTCCGATTCGATTTCGCCGACGGACTCGCCGGTGTCCAGTGCCGCGACGAGCTCGGCAAGTTGCTCGCGGGCCTGGGCCTGGGCTTCGCTCGCCTGACCCTTGGCTTTATCTTGGTTTTCTTGTGCTTGCTTGGCGTCTTGCTTGGCCTGCGCCTGAGCGTTGTTGTCGCCCGCTTCGGCGGCGTCTTGTTGTTGCTGCTGAGCCTGCTCGCCTTGCTGTTGTTGCTTCGCCGCTTCACCCAACGATTGCTCGGCTTGTTCGCTGGCTTGCTCAGCTTGCTCGAGCATCGCATCGGCGCGGTCCAGCAAGTCCTCGAGCGCATCGAGGTTATGCGGGCGATTGCGTTCCAGCCGATCACGCAGTGCTTCGACCGTGTCCTGCTGGGCCGCGATGCGTCGGCTGATGTCGCCTTGTTGTTCAGCGGTCTCGGCGGGCGGGCTGTTGTCGGTCCGCTCCGCGACGAGGCGCTGATTCCGCTCAAGCGATTGCCCGGTGTTACGCACGCCACGCAGCACGCGCCGCACCTGATCGGCTAGCTCCTGCTCCGTGATCACACGCAGCCGACGGGTCTCCGATGCAACCGGGTCGTGACGTTGACCCTCTAACTCATAGATATCTTGACCCAGCGCGGTGATCAACACCTCATCGCCTGGCAATAGATTCAACTCTGAAAGCAAAAGCGTGTAGTCGAGGGCAAGTGTTTCGGAGCGGCCAGTCTTCAACAGCGCCCCATCGTCAAGCGATCGCATCACCACTTGCTCCGCGTCCTCCGGCGTGTTGTCACGGTCCGGAACAACGATGTCGAGCTTAATCGACTCCATCGCGATGTCGTCTTGCGTCAGTGCGCTGAGCTGTACCGATGCACCAGGCAAGACCGACTCATCCGTCGCGGGTTTGAGCAGAACCGATGCAGGTAACTCGTCTTCGATCGCTTGGATGCGGTATTGCTTATCGGCGTCAGTGGATTGCAAGCCGAAGGCGTCGGTGAGATCGAATGAACTCGTAACGGTCTGGTTCAGCGTCCAAGCGAGCGTGATGCCCTGGACCATCTCCATCGCACTGTCTAACTGATACGACGTTTCGATCTCGTCGAGCAAATCGATTTGCTTCACGATCATCTCACGATTGATCTGCTCAACAGGGACTGGCTTATTGAACACCACTTCAAGCGTCACCGTCGACCCAATCAACGCAGAGGTCGAAGCGATCCGGTCGGCTTGTTCGTGCAGTGCGATCCGTTGTGGGCCGATCAAACCGAGCGCGTAGTTCGGCGGCTGAGTTGATACAACCACTGACTTGATCTCCGGTCGCGCAGCGAGCGTCATCGATTGCGTCGGCGTTGTGTCGTCGCCCGCGCTGTAGCGGACCTCAAGTGTCGCGCTGCTGCGTTGCCCTGCCATGAGCGATCGGGCAACCGCGGGCGGCACATCCAGCATCGCTTCGTAAACGTGCACGTCGGATGCACCTCCCGGTGCGTTCTTCTGTTTCGCGACGCGGACGCTCTGCCAGTCGCCTTCGCCTGCTTCATTAAGCACGCGGTACTGCACCGTCATACGCATCCCATCGGACCAGCCACGGGTCACTTGCGCCCTTAAGCGAACCTTCCCATCGGCAGCGAACACCGCGTCGTCCGGCGTCAGCGCCTGCACTTCGTTAACCTTGGGCCACTGCGTATCACCCATCGGCAGCAGCCAACGCTGGGCCGCCGTCGCCGAGGCTTGCGGCGTCGCAAACACAATCGCGGTCAATATAAGTATCGCCAGCACCGCTAGCGCGACGGCCTGGACCGTTGGCTTGAGTTTAACCATGCGCTTCACATCGACGCCTTGGGTCTTCGCCTGCATCTCATCCACAGCAGTCTGCGCCATCGAAGCCGTCGCACGCGGCTCGGCATAACCCTGCGGTGAAAGCGAGAACTCAACCGCCGACGCCAACGATCCTGATAGCTGTGGATACAAACGCTCAGCCCGCAGCGCAAGCTCGGCCAGCGACGGCCAAAAACGAATCGCACGATTCAGCCTTGTGACCAACCACACCCCCGCCAATGACAACACCGCCAACCCAATGAACAGCCGCATCGCACCGGGCATGCGCAGCGCATAGTCCAGCAGCGCCAGGCCGATGACGACAGGGACCAGCACCGCGAGAACCTGAGCCAACCGACGCACAATGAGGAGGGTTCGCCCAGTCCGCCGGACCGAGCGAAGTTGTTGGGCGATGTGCTGCAAACGAGGCTCCTGTGAAAATGCTGCGTCTGTCTATCTATCGACGCGGACGGGCCATGGACCATACTAGGACGAACGAGCGAGTATCCAAGTTCCATGCCCGATTTTCTTTGTCTTCGGTAGGACAGGCATCCCTGCCTGTCAGTTCGGCGTCAGCCGAAGGGTGATTCGGATTAGGCCTGCGGCCTGTTAACGGGCAGGAATGCCTGTCCTACCCAAGGCATCCCTAAACCAGCTTCAACCCGCGTCGAAGCCCCCATTCCAACGTCACCAGGCCCAATAACACCAACAAAGCCAGCAGCGTATTGGTCAGCGGCTGCCGCGTTTCGCTGGTCAGTTCGCGTGCACGGTTGGGCACAAGCTTTTCAAGCTGGGCAAGGTTGTTCAGTTCGATGACCGCCCCGCCGGTGCCCTTGGCCAACTGGATCAAGCGGTCGTGATCAGTCGCGGCACGGGCCAGCTCTTGGGCCGGGTCGCGGACCTCAGCGGAGGCCTCGAGTTCAAGCGATTCAAGCAGCGGCTCATTCACACGCAGCACAAATCGACCGGGCAGATCGGACCGCCAGTTGGCTTGGTACACCGCGCGGGCGCCCGAGTCGAGGTCGCCTTGGAAGCCGGTCGGCCGAAGCTCGACTTCACCCACAGGCGTCAACGCATCTTCATCCGTCACGCCCCGGGCCAGCACCTCAACGCGCACACTCTGCGGCGCGCTGCGAATCAGCACCGGATCATCCATGATCAGCTCGACCAACTGCGTCGCGCCCAAGTCCACCGCTGGCGGCGACACGACGAAACGTGCCCGGTCGTCGACTTGCTGTAATCGCGTCCGCCCAAGCTTGCGCATGAGCTGGATCCAGAACTGCTCGAAGTAGACCTCGCCGCCGACCTTGCGCCATCGCCAAGTCTCGTCGGTACCGACATAGATCACCTCGCCGCCGCCAAAGCGGTAGAGCACGACCATCGGCGCGGGCTCGCCTGTTGTTACATCGACCATCCCTGTCGCATGAGCAAGCGTACGTGCACCGGGGCGCAGCGTGCCAAGGTCCTGCGCCCAGCGAAACGGCGGCAGATTGTTCGGCCACTCGGCCGTCGGCGAGCCCGGCTCTTCGCCACGTTTCAGCGACAAGCGCAACAGGTTCAATTCATCCGCCACTGCCGTCGGCTGGATCGGCACATCGATCCCCGTCGCAGGCACCAAGCGACCGACCGCCGACGGCGTTGTCATCGGCAGCAACAACTCCAGATCCGTCCCCGCGTACAGGTTCGGCGTGTGACGATCGCCACCAATCCATAGCAACCCCGCCCGCCGCGTCGCGACGTGTTCACGCATCAACGCCAACTGCTGATCAGAGAAAAACCGCGGATGCACATCGCCGATCATGATCACGTCGTACGGCCGAATCTCCTCTGCCGTCAACGGAAAACGCGACAAAGGCGTATTGCCTTCCTGTACAAAACCACGGTCCGCATCCACAAGTAAAATCGAAGAATCGATCGAAGCCTCGCGCTTCAGCATCGGTACCAAGAAGCGGTACTCCCACCGCACGCGATCAACGTACAACACCTTCAGAGGCCGATCCACCATCGCGATCGATACCGCTCGGCTGTTGTTGCTCGTCGCGATCTCAGTTTGGATATCCGTCAGCGCACCTTCGTAAGACACCTCGGCTCGCAGGTTCATCTGCCCCGCCAGCGCGTACTGAGCCTGCAGGCGCAACGGTGTGTCGAAACCGTCTTCCGCGAGCGTGCGCTCGTCAACCACATCATCCGTATCGATATCAATCAAGCGGACAACGACTTTGGCGGGGTCAATCGCAAGCGACGCGTCCTCGCCGGGCAAGATGTCTTGCCGACGCACCGTCACCGTCACCGGCACCAGGTCACCCGCAAACGCGCTGACCGGCGCATCGACGCGCTGAACCGCCAAATCTAAGCGAGGTAGCGCACTGCCTAAAGGAACGCTGAAGACGGGGATATCCTGTCGAGCGAGCTTGTCGATCGTCGCTTCGCCGGTGGGTTGTGGCGACTGACCATCACCAAAAAGCACGACCCCGCTGATCGTTCGCCCCGCTGCGGACTGTAAGACTTGATCCAGCGCGGTGCGTAGGTTGGTCGCTTGCACGCTTGGCTCACTCAATAGCGACTCGACGCTTGGCGAATCGATCGGATAGGCCTCGCGGTCGTAGCCGAACCAGACGACGTTGCGTGTTTCGCCGAGCTGTTCTTCACCGAAGAGATCAAGTTGACTAACCAAGGCCTTGCGGAGCGCGTCGTCTCGGCTGATCGCTTGGCCATCGACTTGCGTGTCCTCGAACGTCATCGATGCGCTGCGGTCCACCATCACCAACAGCCAGTCCGCCTCCGGCGTCACATCCGTTCGCACCACTGTCGGCCCGGCCAACAAGACCGCCAACGCAACCAAGAGCATCGCCCGGAACGTTGCCAAACCAAACCGTGCCCAGCGTGCGCCCTCCATCCGCGCGTAGCTGCCATGCGCAATCGCTAACGCCGCCAGCACGATCAAGAGCCATGCCCAGCCCGGCAGCGGCGTCGCCCATCCCAGCGCCGTGTTGTCCTCGCCAAGCGACATCGACCCGTCTAGGCCGAACAGGCCATCTAACCACGACGCCAACAATGGTGAATTGAATAGACTCATGCGCCACCCCCCGCCTCAGTCGTTTCTGTGCTGCCGCGTAGTGCGCCAAGCGCTCGGCCGATCACCGTCGGCTTGCCATGATCTGTCGCGTGGCTAAACCATCTTGCCAAGAACGTCTCTAACAACACGAAACCCAATAGCACCCAGAGCAACAACATCGTCAGGTCACGCCCAAGCGACGCCTTGGCCAATATACCGCCAGCCTGCTGGCGATCACTTAGATAAGACCACCCCCCAAGCTCATCTAGCATCAGCTCCAACGCGCCTCGGCCGCCCACCGTATCCCCCGCGTCCGCATCGGGATTAACCGCAATCAATCTCGGCGAGCCACCGACCGTGCCCAAATAAACGCCGGGCTGATCCGCCGCTTCACGCAAAGACACCTCGTCGCCATCGCTCTGGATCATCAGCTTCCCGGCTTGTTCACCACCCAGTAAATCCAACTCGCCCACGCCCCGCCACGATCGGTTTAAGCTCGGCTGGTCCCCCGCCAATAATGCGGACTCACCCGACGTGTTCCCCAGTACCCCGCGCAACGTGTCGTGCATCAAAGGCACAAACAATGCCCGGATCGGCAGGTTCGTAAACCGCGTGTCCAACGGCACACTACTAAACACCAACACGCCATCTTGAATCTCACGCTGAGCCAATACAACCGATTTGTCGCTATCAGGAAGGGCCGGATCATCGGTCTTCAAAACGACCCACTGATCCTCTGCATCGGTTGCTAGCGGTAGCCAAGACCGCAACGACCACCAGCCGAGCTTCTCACGCCAATCCGCGGCAAGGAACTGCAGCGCCTCAGGCGGCGCGGTTGTTTCGTCTACCGCAGCAAGCGTCTTCGTCGATCCGTCCGTCGATCCCTCGGCAGACTCGTATCTCACCAGCGCATCACCAAAGACCCAAGGCAAGTC
>JBGCDC010000389.1:0-1629 GCA_045105055.1 Phycisphaeraceae bacterium
CGAACGCGAGTTCTAAACACCGCACGCGAGCCTGGCTCGCAGTCGTCAACTCTTGGCGACATTTTCCCCGAAAGCGTCCCGAAACGCGGCTGTGCACGGCACAGCCGCGTTTGCGCGTACTCATACATACTTCGAAGCCCGGCACGGGCACGACGGGGTGCTGCGAAATGTGACAACATGACGAACTTCGGTTACACTGGATGTCCGATGACGGCGAGGCTCGCCCCCAACACGCCCTCCGCCGCCGAGCCACACAAGGAGAGACCATGCAATCCAAGTGTTCAGTGAAACTCCTCGCACTCCTCGCTCTCTGCACATCCCCGCTCGGAGCCCAGACCCCGGAGTATCCCTTCTTGCTCGCGGAGAATCCGCGCGAAGACGATGACCCCTTCTTTGGCTGGGCCTATCACGTCGTTGCGGGAGACATCGACGGCAACGGCTTTGGGGATGCGGTTTTCGCGAGCAGCTCCGAGCTCAAGATCGTTCTCAGCCACGGCAAAGATCTCTTCACGACTACCATCCTGACGGAGTACAGCGCCTACGACCTACGCCTCGCCGACATGAACAAGGACGGCGCCCTAGACCTGGTCTACTTTGGTCGTACGCTCAGGTCCAACCGGACATCGATCGCAATCCGCATGAACGATGGCCGCGGCTCCTTCGCAAACGCCACGTATTACTCCGGCCTGGAAGGCAGGACCTTCGACCTTGCCGATGTCGATAAGGACGGCGATGTAGACCTGATTCTAGGCACGCAAGTCCAAAACCGCCTCTTTCTGAACGACGGAAGCGGCAAGCTGGGCGAAGCGGCGGGCCGCCTCGCCCTCATCAAAGACAACACGATTAAGCTGCGCTTCGCCGACGTCGACGCGGATGGCGACGCAGATCTCGCCGTGATCAATAAAGCACCCGGCGCCAACTACATCTGGCTCAACGACGGGACAGGAAGATTTGGCACCGAGATTCCATCCGCGATCCCGAGCGGACTCACAGTCCAGCAAGTGGAGTTCGCAGACGTCGATGGGGACAACGATCTCGACCTGATCGCGTTTCCAGCGACCGTGCTATTGCTGAACGACGGCAAGGGCAAGTTTTGGTGGGGCGGCAGCAGGCTCTTCCAAGTGACCGGCAACCGCATGGTCGTCACGGACCTCAATCGAGATGGTGCTCCGGACATCGCAATCGCGATTACCGCCAAACAAAACCGCCTCCTGATCAACAACGGGAAGGGGTACTTCGGTGAAGGCACAAACTCCATGCTCCCGACCGAGGAGGGCTACGGCAGCGGCATTGCAGCAGGTGATATCGACCAGGATGGCTACACCGATCTCTGGGTCGCAAACGCCTTGGTGCCCAACTCCCAGGATCAATCACAGAACGAATACTTGCACAACGAAAAGGGCGCGAAGTTCACGCGCGGTAAAAGGCTCTTGCCTGACGCCGCGTTGCCGCGCAAATGGGATGCATCGCACGCGGTCATTGCGCACGACTTCGACAGCGATGGCGATCTCGACCTCGTCGTGGGTCGCAACTTCAATACCCAAAACGGGTATCTAGAGAACGACGGCCGCGGCTACTTTCGCGACCAGACCGCAACGGCGATGCCGCAGAGCCTGGAAAGCACAAACG
>JBGCDC010000390.1:0-5079 GCA_045105055.1 Phycisphaeraceae bacterium
AAGATGGCCAAGTCTGTCATCACGAATTTTCCAAGTTGCAAGGTCTTTGTGCTGCTCATCGACGAACGGCCTGAAGAAGTCACCGACTTCAAGGCCAATGTGCCTAAAGAAGTCGAAGTCGTCGCGTCCACATTTGACGAGAACACCACGCGACATGTGCAGGTCTGCGAGATGGTGATGGAGAAGTCCCGCCGAGCTGTTGAGTATGGCGATGATGTTGTCATCCTCATGGACTCGATCACACGCATGGCTCGGGCCTATAACGCCGAGATGCCGCACTCGGGCAAGATCCTCACCGGCGGTCTCGACTCCAACGCCCTGCAACGCCCTAAGAAGTTCTTCGGCAGTGCTCGTGCAATTGAACATGGTGGCTCCTTAACCATCATCGCAACCGCGCTCGTCGATACCGGTTCCAAGGCCGACGACATCATCTTCGAAGAGTTCAAGGGCACCGGTAACAGCGAACTCCACTTAGACCGCAGACTCGTAGAAAAACGCATCTACCCCGCGATCGATATTTCCGCCTCGGGAACCCGCCGCGAAGAGCTGCTCATGGACGAAATGGAGCTTAAGCTCGTCTACCGCTTGCGGAAAGTCCTCGCGGACATGAACGTGGTCGAAGCGATGGAATTGCTCAAGGGCCGATTGGGCAAGACCAAAACCAACGCCGAATTCCTGCTGACGATGTTGATGGAAGGTTGATTGCGTTTTTAGTTTTCACGCACATCGCATGACACGCCTTTGGGAGCATTTTCATGCTCCTCATCAAGCAGCTATTGCTTCTAATTGATCTGCCTAGGCTAGAAAACAAGATCTATCTTTTGCGTGGCTATCCCGTATCTGCGATAGTGACAGCTTGCTTTCCCATCCGTCGGGGTGGGTAATTGGGCATACTACTTCTGCCGTGATGCACGGCATGGTTCTCCTGTTCTCACTTAGAGGCTTACGCAAATGGGCGCAATAATCTCACTGGTCATCGGGCTGGTTATCTTGGCGATCTTGGTTTTCTGGATCATGGGCATGTACAACAAGCTCGTGAAATTTCGCGAGCGATGCAGGAACGCTTTCTCGCAGATCGATGTGCAGCTTAAACGCCGCCACGACCTGATACCCAACCTCGTCGAAACGGCCAAGGGCTATATGGCCCACGAAAAGGATACACTCGAAGCGGTGTTGCAGGCCCGTGCCTCCGCGACGCAAGCACAGATCAACGTCAACGGCGACCCGACCAAGGGCGCGGACATGCAACAGCTCGCACAAGCCGAAGGTCAACTGACCGGCGCGCTCGGACGACTCATGGCCGTCGCGGAAGCGTACCCCGATCTGAAAGCCAACCAGAACATGATGCAGCTCACCGAAGAGCTGACCACGACTGAGAACAAGGTCGCCTTCTCACGCCAGGCTTACAACGATTCCGTCAACACCTACAACGAGTACAAGCAAACCTTCCCGCCAGTGATCTTTGCGAATATATTCGGCTTCGAAAGTGCTGAGTACTTCGAGATCGAAGAGCCATCAGAGAAACAGGCTCCGAAGGTTTCGTTCTAAGTCATTTTGATTGAACAATGCAAGCATGACTATTCTTTATAGTCATGCTTGTATTATTTGTTGACCTTTCGATTTGGCGTCGCCGACTAAAGGCTTGAATGCCTGACCTACCTGCGGGAACACATGGCTTCCAACTTCTTTGAACAGCAAGACGCGGCACGTAAGAAGACGGGGTATCTCGTCTTCCTCTTCGCCCTAGGTGTGCTCGGCATCACCTTGTTGCTCTATGGTGTCGTGCTCATTGGGCTAGTCGGTGTGAATGCCAGTAACGATCAGCAAGCCACAAATACCGGCATACCCGCGGCGGTCTATATCGGTGCCTTCGTTATGACTTTCCTTGGCGTGCTCGTCGTTGTAGGAGGCAGCTCGATCTACAAGATCTCATCCCTGCGTAGCGGCGGAGGCGAATCCGTCGCGCGATCACTCGGCGGGACGCTGATTCAACCGCATGCCGCGGACATGGCTCAGCGGAAGATCATGAATGTGGTCGAAGAGATGGCGTTGGCTTCGGGGACGCCTGTTCCGCCGGTGTATCTGATGGAGAACGAAATGGGGATCAACGCGTTTGCGGCGGGGTACACTCCCGACAGCGCGGTGATCGGTATCACACGCGGCGCGATCGAAAAGCTATCGCGTGACGAGTTGCAAGGGGTCGTTGCCCACGAGTTCAGCCACATTCTGAATGGCGATATGCGGTTGAACATCCGATTGATGGGTGTGATCTTCGGAATCATCGCGCTGGCAGTGATTGGGCGCGTGCTGCTGCGGATGGGGTTCTATAGCAATCTCGGTCGTCGCAAGGACGACAAGAGTGCAATGATCATGATCGGTGGGGGGCTCGCATTGCTTATCATCGGCGGCGTCGGCGTATTGTTTGGACGACTCATTCAAGCAGCGGTGTCGCGACAACGTGAATACCTTGCAGACGCCTCAGCGGTGCAGTTCACACGCAACCCTGACACCATCGGCGGTGCACTCAAGCGCATTGGCGGGGTCGGTTCCAGTTTGAAAGATGGCCACGCCGAAGAAGTCGGGCATATGTGTATCGCCAATGCGATGTCGAGCTGGGCCTTTGGCGCTTTTGCCACGCACCCGCCTTTAGAAAAACGCATCCGAGCAATCGACCCCTCGTGGGACGGCAAGTTTCCTGAACCGAGTCAGGTCCGCTCGCCTCTGCTGGACAAGTATGGTCAACAAAGCTCTGGCAAGCGACCGGACAATAAGGCAAAGTCGCCGATACCCATGGCTGGCGATGCCGTCCAAGGCATACCTGGCATGCCCGGTGGCCTACCCGGCGCAATCCTTGGCGGAGCAATTATTGCTGATGCCGCGGGAGCGGGCGGGGCAGTCCAGACGCCGCAAAACTCGGCGGTCGATCAGATCGGTCAAGTCAGCCCGACCCACGTCGCGTACATGCGTAAGTTACTCGCTCAGATTCCAGACGCGTTGAAGGACGCCGCACATGATCCGGAACACGCACGAGCAGTTATCTACACGGTGCTACTGGATGTCGATTCAAAGGTGCGAGAAAAGCAGCTCGAGTTCATCGCGAAGAACGCGGATCCAGCGATCACAAAGTTGACCAAGGAACTTGCTGAGCAAGCGGGAGAGCTGCCTAAAGACGCGCGTTTGCCGCTTATCGACATGGCGGTCCCGGCATTGCGTGAGATGTCCGCAGAGGTCTATGCAAGGTTTAAGACAAAGGTCGATTCGCTCGCCAAAGCAGACGGCCGAATCGATCTATTCGAATGGGTGTTGCAGCGTTTGCTCGTTCGGCACCTCGACCTGCACTTCGACAATAAACCCGACCCGAAAGCTCGATACGACAACCTCAAAACCCTCGCGAATCCGTGTGCCAATGTGCTGTCTGCGCTGGCCCATATCGGTCAGCGCGACGAGGCAGATGCGCAGAAGGCGTTTGACGCAGGGGCAGCTGAGCTAAGCATCGGTCAGCTTCGCATGTTCGATCGCGCATCGGTGAAGCTCCAAGAGGTCGGTAAGTCGCTGGACACGTTGATGCTGGCCACGCCACGCGAGAAGCAAAAGCTGATCCGTGCGTGTGCAAAGACGATCTCAGCTGACGGCGAGGTATCGCGTGGCGAGGGCGAACTCATGCGTGCTGTCGCCGACTCGCTGGGCGTGCCGATGCCGCCGCTGCTGCCCGGACAAAAGCTGGTGTGAGACTTCGTCTGGCCAGCCTGCGTGTCCGGATGGCGTCTAACACGCACTGTGATCGCTGCTGTTCGATTCGCAAAGACAGCCAACGCATTCTCGTGCATAATACGTCTTCGATCACCCCCAACTATCCGCAGGAGCATCAATATGAACAAGGCATGGATCGCTTTGTCTTTCGCCGCCATCGCAATGGTCGGCTGTAAATCTTCCGAGACCGAACCGGTGTCGCAGGTTCCCCCGCCGAACTACGCGTCGGACCCCGAGCCGCTCGCGCCGATTACGATCTATCAAGGTTCGCCTTCGCTTGGGGACCCCAATTTCAATCAGCCCAACGGCGGCACGCTATCTGGCCCAGGTACTTTCCAGCCCGAGCCACTCCCCCCGGCTCAGCCCGTGTCCCGCACCTACACCATCCGCAAAGGCGACACCTTCTGGTCCATCGCACAGCGGGAATACGGTAACGGCCAAAAGTGGCGTGATATCTCCTCGGCCAACCCTTCGGTCGACCCGAAGAAGCTTGCGGTCGGTCAGCAGATCACGCTGCCGTAATCATTCGGCTTCACATCGGTCTGTAGAACGTCACCCGACGTTTGGGAAAGGATGCCCCTGATGGTTCGTCTAAGTTGTTTGAGTCGTTCGCTGGTCACGCGTATTGCGATGGCTGCCGCAGTGGTGTGTATGGCCGGTTGTCAGGGCAAAACCGCTCGCGTGGTTGAGCCGCCGTCGCCACCGGACTATACACGACCACTTGGGCCCGGCGAGCGTTCCCTACGGCTCGTCACTGACCCTACGCAGCGCCCTGATATCGTGGCGTTAGCATCGCAACTAGCTGACCCAGACTTCGTCGAGTCTCTCCGCCTTAGTGCGGGCTGGTACGACAAGCCATCGAGCAAGAGCTACTTCACCCCAGACGTCAGCGGTATCAGCCACGTCCACGCGAAAGTCAGCGCTCAGACGCTGCTCTACCTCGTCGAAAGTAGTTCGACGTCAGAAGAGGCCGCCGCGCAGATCGACAGCCTGTTCGACGTCTATCAGACCGTGGGCTGGAACAAGCAGGGCGATGTTCTCTTCACCGGCTACTACTCACCGCAGTTCACCGCGTCTTTGGAGCGCACCGGGCCGTATCAGTTCCCGCTCTACACCCGGCCTGCGGACCTACGCTCGGATCCGATCAGTGGCGATGTCTTTGGACGCGATACGGGCACCGGACAGACCATCCCGTACTACACCCGTAGCGAGATCGAAGGCCAAGAACTACTCAAAGGCACCGCGCTCGTTTACCTCCCCCAGCGACTCGACGCCTACACCATCGAAGTTAACGGCAGTGCAAAGCTCGACCTCACCAACGGCGAAACC
>JBGCDC010000391.1:0-11855 GCA_045105055.1 Phycisphaeraceae bacterium
TTTCAAGTAACGCGGGGTAAGTCGTGTTGTCGTCACTTAACGCGACCGCATTGGCGATGATCCATGCCTGCTCGACCTCGGTGCCGTTGTCCCAGACCTGGAGCAGCGGCGTTGTGACGCGTTGGACGGTTGCGGGATCGATCAGGTCGGGCTGAGCCAATCGGTTTAACGCGGCCAAGCGTTTGATCACGTTGAGTCGTGTGGAGACGACCTCGCTATTGAGATCCGCAAGCCAAGCGTCGATCGCTTTGGCGTTGGTTGGCCGAGCCTCGACGAGGCAGTCACGGATGTCGGAGAGTCCGCCGATGCCCGCTGGTCGCCAGAGGCCCGCTTGATTCAGCGCGGGGTTGGTCAGCAGCCTTGCATCAAAGGAGATTGGTGCACCTGGATTTCTGTCACGCAAGGTGCCGAACTGGTGGTAGTCCAAGCGTGTGTCGATGATCATGCGTTCGCCAGCCTTGAGGCTAAAGCGTCGGCCTAGGTCGACCACGATCGGCGGTGTGGGCGGCAACATGCGCCCTGCACTGGTCGCGTTGATCGTGACAAGCGCGTTCTGTTTGATCGGGCCGTCCTCGGTGATCGCGAGCGGGAAGCGGGAGGTGTTCCAGATCGTGATCTCGGCCTTGATCGGCTGGAGCGGCTTGATGCGTTGGGGCGTGATGCGCATCCGCACATCGACCCAAGGCGTGCGTTCGATATCGACACGCCAGAAGGATTCGGAGTACTTGGCCATGAGCGCGAGCAGTGCTTTGCCCGCGGTCGTAGGCTGCGGCGGTGTCCCGGTCTTGAGCATCTCTCGGCCCGCGGTAAGCGCGGCGAGTGACGTCGTCGAGCTGGACTCGATAAAGGCTTGCATCAGCCGAGCTCGGCCCGCGTCGTCTTGGCCGGTTGCGATGGCGAGGCCACAGGCGGCGATGGGCTGCTTCGCGGCGTGGGCTTTGAACTGTTCGCGAGCCTTGGCGGTGTCACCACGTCGAAGCGCAATCCACGCCAGCGCGACAGGGTCGTTGTCGTTTGCCTCGGCGATCGATTG
Organism: Phycisphaeraceae bacterium; assembly: GCA_045105055.1. Classification (GTDB taxonomy): domain Bacteria; phylum Planctomycetota; class Phycisphaerae; order Phycisphaerales; family Phycisphaeraceae; genus JAHQVV01. Next base: position 1,034 of record JBGCDC010000391.1, read on the forward strand.
GGCTTGGTCCAGGTTTGGGCCAAAGACCGCTGCGATGGAGACGAGGTTTTTCTTTGCTTGTTGATTGAGTTCTTCATCGTCGCCATCCGCTTCGAGCTGACGAGCGATCCGATCAAAGACGATCTGTGCCTGGTCTTGATCGTCACCATCACGCAGGATGGCTAGGCGGACAACATCCAAGGTAATCGGCAGATCCACTTTTTCCTGCTTGGGCTGCTCGGCGTCTGCGGCGGCGTCTTCACCCTCGGGCGCGGCGGGTGCGGGAGGTGCTTGATTAAGCGCTGCCTCGAAGTCATTGAGCAGTTGCAGCAGCAACTCGTCTTGCCCGGACATCGCCAAGCAGTGGGCCCACTGGACGTAAGCATCCATCGGGAGCGCTTCAGGGCTCAGCCGGGTCGATACGACTTCATACTGCTGTGCGGCGCGGACGAAGGCGCCCTGCTCGGCGAGTTGTGCGGCGAGTTGCAATCGTGCGACCGGTGAGACGGGGTCTGCTCGGACGACATTGACGGTTGCGGTGCCGCGTTTGACGGCATCGCCGCCGAGTTCGATGACGAGGCCGAGCATAGCCTGTGCGGCTTCGAGGTTGGCTGGATCGGCGCGGGCGGCCTCGACGGCCCACTTTCGGCGAGCGCGTTCGTCGCCCAGCTCGTTGCCGGTCGCGCTCGCAAAGGAGGCGAGTCGAGAACGGAGCGGCCCTGAGAACGATCGGCCCATCTCACTATTTAAGAGCTGCTCGACTTCGCGGAGCTGGGCGTCGAGCGTGTTGCTCTTCGAGAGGCGGTAGCGGATCAGGCTAAAGCGGGCGCGGTCGTCGTCGACTCCTGTGCCGAGGTAGCCGACCAGTGCTTCTTCGTATGCGTCAAAGTCGCCGGATGATTCGGCGAGCTCGGACCGCATGGACCAGGCCTGCGCGTTCGCAGGGTCGAGCTGGATCGCGCTGTCCAACAGCGTCCCGGCGAGGACCGCGGGCTCATCGGTTTTAATCGCCTCGGAGAACGTGAGGAACGATAACGCCGAGCGGACGTAGCTATCGGCGAGCTGTTCATTGGCGTTGGTATTGACCTCTTGGGCGGTGGCCGAGAAGCTCAAGACGCAGAGTAGTGATAGGACGGATCGTTTGATCATCATGGCGTTTTTTGGGTGGTCGGTGATAAGGATGTCATCGGGTCTTCTATCGGTAGACTCTAGTGTTTTGGATCAGCCCGATACGATCGGCCAACCGCTGACAAGCATAAGCGCTGCATACACATAGAACACTACGAGCGTGGCGAGCTTGAGGGTTCCGGTAAAGATTCGGCCTGCGTCTGGTACAAGCGGATCGATGACCAACCACATCATCAAAAACAGACTCGCCCCGATCAACGCGAGCCCCATCGCAAGGCGGGTCGGGTCAGGCGTCGGGCCGATCATCAGAGACGTGAGCCCGAGCACGAGCATGCTCATCGCCCAACATAAGCCAGTCAGCATCAGCGGGATGGGTCTCGCATGATTCATCACGGCTCTCCGTCGTGTTACGCATCGGCTTGTGCGTTCGGCAGGCCAGCGGTTAGCTCGCGTGTCATGGCTAAGGCTTGGCCAGCGGCGTCGCCGGGGTGTTCGTGCATGCGACGGACCAATGCCGAGCCGACGATCGCGGCGTCTGCCACCGCAACGACATCGCGGACCTGATCGGGGCTGGAGATACCAAAGCCGACGGCCATGGGCGCGTCCGTCACATCGCGGAGCTTGGCTAAGCGATCGGGCAGCTCAGGCGGCAAGGCGCCGCTCTCCCCGGTGATGCCTCGCCTGGAAACGACATAGGCAAAGCCCGTGCTCGCGGCGGCGATCTGTTGAGCGCGGTCGATCGGCGTCGTCGGCGCGATCAACATGCTGAGGATCAGCCCGGCGTCTGCTGCAGCATCGCGTGCGGCCTGCGATTCTTCGAGCGGCAGGTCGGGGAAGATGAATCCGTCAAAGCCAGCCTGTGCCGACTGCTTCACGAACGCGTCGAGCCCGATGCGGTACACGATCGAATAGCTGACCATGGCGACCAGGCCAAGCTCCGTCTTATCGCGGACGCTGGCGATCTGCTCGAAGACCTGCTCAACGCGGATGCCAGCGTCGAGTGCTCGGGTCATGGAGGCTTGGATCACCGGGCCGTCGGCGATGGGGTCGGAGAAGGGGATGCCGACTTCGCAGATGGACGCGCCGCCTTGCTCGAGTGCGGGGATGATGCTGCCGAGCAATTCGACGCCGCCATCACCCGCGGTGATGAAGGGCATGAGGGCTTTGCCGCGTTGGCTGGAGAGTGTTTGAAAGATGCGATCGATGCGGTTCATAGCGTTACAGAATATCAGTTGGAAGCGAGCGTCGCCTCGGGCGCTAGGTCTTAATCGTTGAGATTAAGTAGAACGAAATGGGCACGTAGAGTGCGATAGGCAGCAGCGCGGTGGTGACCGGGTTGAGCCCGCCGATCTGCATGAGCACCAGGCCGGCCGACCATGCGCCGATAGTGATGCTCGCGGCCTTGGCCGAGCTGATCAGCATGTTGCCGGGCATCCGCGTTAGGAAGTAAGGCAGGCCCATCAACAAGATCAATACGCCCATGACCAGCGTCGTAAACCGGCCCCACATGACCTGCGTGATCTGGGCGCGTTGCTCAGCCGTTAATGCGGAGTTGCTTCGCATGGTTTGGAGTTGGCCGATCGACTGCAAACGCACGTAGAGCGCGGCCTGCCGGGTGATCAGCACCTCGGGCGAGAGTTCGGTGCGGTACTGCGTCACGACCTCGCCGCCGAGTGCCGTGGGTAACGCGTCACTCGTCATCGTTCGGAACGCCTGCCCATTTTCGAGCAGCCATAGGCCGTTGCTATTGGCCTTGCCTTGGGCCTTGCCTTCGGACCACGTCGCGCGATCCGCAAGGATCAGTCGCTCCTGTCGGCCCTCGTCGTCCCGCTCGATAATCCGTACGTCCGTCATGTCCCCGCTCTTAGCACTAAAGCTCGACGCGCTGATCAACGCGCCCGACTCGTCGCGCGCGTAATGGATCGGCTTCTCCGTCATCGTCGGCTGACCGACCTGCGACTTACTCCGTACCAGCTTGTCGGCCAACGGCGGGATCGCTAACTCCTGCACCGGCAACACGAGCAAGTTGATCGCAAAGCCCGCGATCAGCACCGGCGCCGCGATGCGGTACAAGCTGATACCGCTGGCGAGGATAGCAGTGAGCTCGCGGGTGCGTTGCAACTGCGAGATCGTAAAGCCCATCGCCGCGACAACGATAAGGCCCGACATCGCTGAAAAAATCAGGAGCAAAACCGGGCCGTAGTAGTCCGCCATGACCCAGGCGGTGCCCGCGAAGACGCCGCCCATGCGGTCCGCGTGCTCCCGCCCCGCTTTAAGAAATTCGTCGAGGTCCACGATGAGATCGACCAGCACGTACAGCCCGCTCAACACCACGCAAAGGATGATGTAGTTCTGCAGAAACTGCTTAATGATGTACCGGTCCAACGTTTTCATATTGCTCTAAATAGGACAGGCATGCTTGCCTGTCAGTAAAAGGTTTAGTTCCTTGCCACACGGAGGTACAAACGGGCGATCACAAAGAGCAGGATCAGGTTGCCGCCCCAGAGGATGCCCATGCCGATGAGTCGGTCGCCGCCTTGCCCGTTAACGATGTCGTCGATGGCGACGCGCTCGGCCATGCTCGACCCGGTATGGATCATCACCAACGTGACAATCGCGAGGATGAACGCCCAGAAGAACACGACCAACGGCATGCGGTCGCGCATCCGCACCGACAACAACGTGCCGAGCAGCAACAGCAAAGGCGTCGCCAATGCCGTGGCCAAGCGCGTGTGCAGCTCCGCCTCGATCATGTACTTGAGTTGGAAGATGCTGAAGCTCAAATTGAGCCTAGCTTTTTGTACGCCCTTTGAATCGCGCATCGCATCACGGCGGGTCCACTCGTTGAGTTCATCAGCCGACAAAGAAGCAGGGTCCGCGCCGAGCACCTGCGCGTCATAGCGCATCGCAGGGAACGCGTACTCCGCCTTGTTGTTGACCGCCCCGCTGTCGTTAAGGCCTAGCACGCTGACGTTGCGCATCGTGATGCTGGCCTCAGGCTCACGATCGAATCGATCGGTGCGAACCGTGAGTTCGGCATAGTCGCCCTCGAATCGGCGGATCGGCTGGCCACGCAGTTGCGCGTTGTCGTAACGATCAATCGTGACACGTAGGTCGTCCCCGCCGGTCAGCACGAGGCCGCGATCGGTCGCCTCGACGAGTGGGCTGCTTAAGCGATAGTACGTGTTTGGCAGGCCGCCTTTGAGCAAGATGAAGCCGCTGCCATCGTTCGCTTCAAGTGCCTCGACAATCAGGTTGGCCAGCTGCTGTCGCGACAGCGCCGCGGCCAAGTCGCTCTGCGCCTCGCGCACCCGATCAAAATCACCCGGGTTACGCTTGAGCCGCATCAATTCTTGAAACGTGAAAAAGATCGCTTCATCCGAAATCGGATCGGGCAACAAGATCGGCGAATCCGTCTGCAGCACACCCGACTGGCCGACGGTACGCATCTCGTCGCTGACCGCCTCGTAATAAACCGGGTCCTGCAGACGCAGCGTGATGTAAGACTTGCCGTTGGCATCGCGGACGAGCATCGCGCTGGCGGTGCTCGCGGTCGTGTCGTTGATCACTTGCTGGGTCTGCGCATCGAACTGGCCGACCGCGACGCCCGTCATCACGATGAACTGCTCAGCGGTGAGGCTGCCCACGCTGCTATTGGCCGGGGGCTCGCGGACCTCGGCAGCATCCGCGTACAGCACCAAACCGTTGCCTAGTTTGTAAGGCCGATTCTGATTCAACTGGCTCACCAACACGCCGAGCACATCGCCTTCGATCGTCTTCTTGGCCGCCTTCCAAAAGCCCGGCACGACCGTGTTGCTCAGCAATAGCAACACGAGCATCAACACAAAGCCCAACCCCGCGACCGGCGCGAAGATCCGGCTGTAGCTCATGCCCCCCGCTCGGCACGCGAGGATCTCGTTGTCCTTGCTCATCGCGTGGAACACAAGCGTCGCTGAAAAGGCCCCCGCGAAAGGCAGGGCAAAACCCAACACCGTCGGCATCGTGTACAGCACAAACTTCACTAAGGTCACCGGCCCGAGCAGCCCGTCCGTCATCGGACCGACCGCCGCACCAAAGCTAAGCACCACCACGAGCACGGTCGTCGTCAGCACGAGCACTTTCAGCAGTTCACGCAAGATGTAGCGATACAGCGTCCAGGGCATCAGCAAAGTCGGTCCGTCGGAGTTGCGTTAGTTAGATGATAAGTGGGGCAGACATTCCTGTCTGCCTCAGGCCCAAAGCCTGACCCTGATTACCCAATCAATCGTGCTCAATAGGTGCTTCGGCTTCGCCGAACGGCAGACAGGAATGTCCGCCCCACCGATGAGGTTCAGCTTTTTAAAGCTGCCTTCTGGATATTCATCAGCTTACGGATGCCCTTGCCCGCGAGATCCAGCAGCGTATCCAGCTCATCTCGGCTGAACGTGCCCTTCTCGCCGGTGCCTTGCACTTCGATGAAATTCCCCTTGCTGTCCATCGCGACGTTCATGTCGACTTCTGCCCGGACGTCCAGTTCATAGTCCAGGTCGAGGTAGGCCTTGCCATCGATGATGCCAACGCTGACCGCGCCGACCGGGCCGATGATCGGATTCTTTTTCAGTCGGCCGTCGCTGCGTGCTGCGGCGATGGCTTGAGCCAAGGCGACGTAAGCGCCGGTGATCGCTGCGGTGCGTGTGCCGCCGTCGGCCTGCAAGACATCGCAGTCGCAGGTGATCGATAGGCCCGGCATCTTGTCCATATCGACTGCAGCGCGGAGCACTCGGCCGATGAGCCGTTGGATCTCGGTCGATCGGCCGTCGGGGCCTCGGCGCTTACGGTCAGGCGTTGAGCCAGGCAGCATCGCGTACTCAGCGCTGACCCAGCCGTGCACGGGGTTACCGTTTTCGTCGCGCTTGATCCAGCGTGGCGGTTCGCTAGCGATGCTCGCGGTGCAGAGGACGCGCGTCCCGCCCATGGCGATGAGCACACTGCCCGCCGCCGCGGACTCAAAGGGCTCGATCGTGGTTGGTCGTAGTTGATTGTTCGGTCGTTTAGGCATGGTGTTTGTATTCCTGTCGCGTGTAGGAAAGGAGTGTAACGAGAACAAGCGTTTGAGTGAGATGTCGATGCGCGTTAGCCAGCCCGCTGCCTAACACGAGGCACAACATCGCAATACGTAACCCCGCAGGTATACTCCGCCGATGCATCGATTGGTTTTAATCTGCCTGTTGTTGATGGCGAGCGCGTGCCAGCGTCCGCCGATGGTGATGCCGACGATGTTCAAGGCCGGGCAGGTCGCGCCGCTAGTCGATACGCCGGAGCAGTGGCGGACCAACGAACACACGATCTTCTACGCGACCGATCGAAAATTCATCCAGAAAGACAGCAGCCTTGGCGTGTACAACCACCAGCGAAACGATTCGCTTGCACTTGGACAACTCAAGATCGGGATCGGGGATCCAGACGCGTGGAAACGCTTCGACGCGGCAATGCAGGCAAAGCCCACCGGCGAACGCCCAGACCCAACCATGAACGCGATCAAACCCTTGGGGCGGATGCAATGGGGCCCCGCAGGCAAGACCCCACACACGACAGACGCGCCAAGCGAGCGAGCCTTTATCAAAGAGCTCAACACGGCATTGCAGCAATCCAACGGCAAAGAGATCACGATCTACTTCCATGGCTTCAAGAACAGCTTTGAAGAAGCCGCGCTGACCGCCGCAGAACTAAGCCTCTATAGCGGCGGACTGGGGCCATACATCCTTTACAGTTGGCCGAGCCTAGACAGCCTCTTCGAATACAGCCACGACCGCGACTCGGTTCGCTACACCACCGCACACGCGCGACGCTTCATCGAACTACTCGCCGAGGAAATCGACGAGGGCCACTTGTCCGCAACAAAGATCAACTTCATCGCCCACAGCAGCGGCGCGGAGATCGTCGGGTCTGTACTGCGCGAACTCGGCTTGATGTCGTTTGGTCGATCGCCAGAGCAACGCAAGACGCAATGGAAGATCGGCAATGTCATCCTCATCGCACCCGACATCAGTACCGATGTCGCACGCGAACGCATCCTTAAAGAAGATTTGCGAGGCATGTACGAGAACATCGTGGTCTATTCCTCAAACAACGACACCGCCTTACGCTGGGCGTCGCGCGTGCTCTATCGCACGCCACGCATCGGATCGATCGATGAATCCGACCTCACCGATGCAGACCGCCTTTGGCTAAATCAAGCAGAAAACGTCGCCTTGATTAGCGTCGACGCGCAGCACAACGCCGACCCGGTTTGGCACTCGCACCACCGCTTTTCTGGAGCGGCGCTGTCCGACTTGCTCCTTTGCCTGCGCTCTGATCTGCCACCTGCTGAGCGCGGTCTCATTCGGCAAGAGGGCGAAATCATCTGGCACTTTGCGGATGACTACGAGCAGCGCGTGACCGAAGCGGCGATCAAAGTCTATGGCAAGCCAACGCCATAACGCCCCGCGACCAGTGCGATCCATCGCAGGCCTACAATGCCCGCATGACATCTCACGACGCCACAACGAATCCTTCGAAACACACCAACGCGCTGGTCCACGAAACCAGCCCGTACCTCTTGCAGCACGCGCACAACCCGGTCGATTGGCTGCCTTGGGGGGAAGCTGCTTTCGCACAAGCCAAGCAACGCGACGTGCCGATCTTCCTGAGCATCGGCTACTCGACGTGCTACTGGTGCCACGTCATGGAGCGCGAGGTCTTTGAAAACGAAACGATCGCGAAACAGATGAACGAGCTGTTCGTATGCGTTAAAGTCGACCGCGAGCAGCGGCCCGACATCGACGAGATCTATATGACGGCGACGCAGATCATGACGCGGCGCGGCGGCTGGCCGATGAGCGTGTTTATGACCCCGCCCGATGGGCGCGGCGCAGGCGATCCGGGGCTTCGGCCGTTCTGGTGCGGGACGTACATCCCGCCGACGCCGATGCACGGCATGACCAGCTTCCCACAAGTACTGGACGCGCTAAGCAACGCCTGGCACAACCAGCGCAGCGACATCCTTGAGGAAGGCGACAAGGTCGCGGCCGTCGTCGCCGAGTCGCTCACTAGCGATCATGAGCCCGGCCCGATCGCCGCCGATCTCATCGATCGCACCGCGAACACGCTCTGCAAAATCTACGACGAAACGCATGGCGGCTTCGGCGACGCACCTAAGTTCCCGACGCCCTGCCTACCCGGCCTTCTCCTTGCTGTGCAACAAAAGTCCGGCGATACGAAGATCAAGCATATCCTCCGCCACACCCTCGACCGCATGGTGCGTGGCGGGATCTTCGACCAGGTCGGAGGCGGCTTTCACCGCTACAGCGTCGACGAACGCTGGCTCGTCCCGCACTTCGAGAAGATGCTCTACGACAACGGCCAACTCGCCGAGCTTTACGCGGGCTACCTCGAAAGTACGGATAGCGACGACGAACTGGTGCCCGTCTTCAAACGCGGGCTCGCCGCGATCGGCGACTATGTGATCCGAGAGATGACCGATCCGAGCGGCGCGTTCTGGTCGGCGCAAGACGCCGAGGTCGATGGCCAAGAAGGCTTAAACTATCTTTGGATGCAAGATGAAATGCGCGATGCCTGCGGTGACGAAAAGCTCGCTGCGCTGACCGAGCAGTTGTATGGCATGGACTGCGGAACGAACTTCCAAGACCCGCACCACCCGGCCAACGCACCGACCAACGTGCTGTTCGTTCCTGAGCCTTGGTCAATGATGGCAAAACAACTCGCGATGCCGATCGACGACCTGTTCGCGATGCAAGACGAAGTCAATCAAAAGCTGCTTGCCGTGCGCGACCAACGCAAGCAACCGACGACCGATGACAAGGTACTCACCGCGTGGAACGGCATGATGATCGCGGGGCTTGCAAAGGCCGGCCAAGTGCTCGGCGAGCCGCGATTCATCGAGGCAGCATCCCGCGCCGCCGACGCGATCCTCTCGAGCCTCGCGATCCCCGACGACCAAGGCGGCGGGCTGTACCGCACCATGCGGCAAGGCAAGCCAAGCGTGCCCGGCTTCCTCGAAGACTACGCGCACTTCGTACACGGCCTAATCGAACTGCACCGCGCCTGCCAAGCCACCGCATCGAACCCCGACAACACCTACCTCCAAGAAGCCGAACGTTTGACTCAAAACGCAGCGAAACAATTCGCGCATGACACGGGCGGCTATTACGACACGCTTGCTGATCAGGCCGACCTTTTTGTGCGAACACGTTCGACCAATGACGGCGCGACGAACTCGGGCAACAGCCAGATGATCCACAACCTCGTCGACTTGTCCGAGTTGACTGGTAATCAACGCTATGCCGGGCAGGCGGGGCGCGATCTGCAGAGCTTCGCCAAGCCGTTGTCGGAGTACGCCACCAACATGGCACACATGGTCCACGCGCTGCTCCGCCTACAGGAACACGCGCCAGACCTGATCACATGGCAACACACAGATTCAACACCAACCACCGATGCAAACACTGACCTCACCTACGCGATCGATCCTCAGCCCGCGAAAGTGATTGACGGCATCGCACACTTCAACTTGCATCTGTTGATTCGAGACGGCCTACACCTCTCCGTTGGCGGGACCCAGCAGCCCGGCGCCACACAAGTTTCGCTGGCCCCTGATAGCGATGCAGAGTTGCTCGTCGATTGGCCGCAAGGCGAGCCGTTCCACTCGCCACTCGCGGATGCATCGCTGTCCGTTTACGCAGGCCGAGTCGCGCTACCCATCCAAGTTCATCTCCAAGATGCCTCGCCGAGCGAGATCGAACTCCAACTCGACTATCAGCCTTGCAGCGACACCGCTTGCCAGCCACCACAGTCACGCCGGATCATCGTAAAATTGAACACCTCATGATCGATACCCACTGCCACCTCACGTACGACGGCCTCCACGAGCGCGTCGATGACGTCATTGCCGCCGCAGCCGATGCCGGCGTCGATCGCATGATCAGCGTCGGCACCACGCCCGCCGATGCGGAAAAAGCCCGAGCCCTTTCGCATCGCAAAGCGAACATCTACTTCACCGCAGGCCTGCACCCGCATTACGCAGAGCGCTACACGGATAAGGCCGCCCTGCTCGATGCGCTGCGAGAAAAACTCGCCGACCCCAAGTGCGTCGCCCTCGGCGAGATGGGTCTGGACCGCCACTACCCCGACCCGCCCTTCGACCTGCAACAGCGTGTCTTCGACTGGCAGTTAGAACTCGTCACCAGCAGTGAAAGTTTCCAGGGGCCGATCGTCATCCACAACCGCGAAGCCACCGACGACACGCTTGCGATGCTCCACCAATCGGGCATCGATCCAATCCGTTTCGTCTTTCACTGCTTCACCGGCAGCGCAGATGAACTCGACAAGATCCTCGCCTTCGGCGCTATGATCAGCCTCACCGGCATCGTCACCTTCCCCAGCGCGAAAGACCTCGCCGACGCCACCGACCGCATCCCGTTGGATCGCCTGATGATCGAGACCGACTCGCCCTACCTCACCCCCGCCCCCCACCGAAAAGTCCGACCAAACGAACCCAAATACGTCGCCGACGTCGCACGCTTCCTGGCCGCAAGGCGCGAGCTATCATTGGACAAGTTCACCACCGCCGTGGATACAAACGCGGAGCGATTCTTTAGGCTCAATTAAAGATACTTACCCCGTTTTCCGACCCGTACGAAGGCCCGAGGCCAGGCGGATTCAATTCCGAAGCGCAACA
>JBGCDC010000392.1:0-9159 GCA_045105055.1 Phycisphaeraceae bacterium
GGCTGACACCCATGAAAAATCAGACCCACCTCTCTCGCCGTTCGCTTATCGCTCAAGGCATCGCGGCTAGCGGCGGCCTCGCACTAGCGCCCGTCTGGGCCCGTGCGGCGGATCGCAAGCTGCGCATCGCTGTTCTTGATCACCGCGATAAATGGACGAAGCTTGATGGCGCCGCAGCGCTGATGGAGACGTCCGGCGCGGAGGTGGTCAAGCTAGACCTCAACAAGCCGGCCGACAAACAGAACTTGGACGCGATCATACTTGGTTCGTTTATCTCCGAGGATTCGGCGTACGTGTGGTACATGCGTCAGTACATCGCGTCGATCGTAAGTTTCGTTGAGGCTGGCGGCGTCGTGCTGCAATTCACGCAGGCCGACCAGCACGAGCCAACCCCGCCCTTCCTTGCAGACGGTTTGGTCATCCAACGAAGAGACGTGGACCCGAACCCGGTCATCGCGATTCAGCCCGACCACCCGCTTCTCAAAGGCCTGGTCGACACATCCAAAACCCCCGCGCAAGTCACGCTCGCAAAGGGCCAGCGCACTGGCGGCTGGGAAGCGATCCACGGCTACAAAGGCTTTACCGCGCTCGCCGCTGGCAACGCACAGCGTGACAACGCGGTGCTGCTCGAAGCCAAGCATGGCAAGGGCCGGTACCTCATCACCGCGTTGCACTTTGATCGCCTCTTCGATGAACAAGGCAGCCTTAAGGCCAGCCCCGATTTCTTCAAGCAGGCCAAGCAGTTTGCGCAGAATATCGCCACGTACACCGCGCTAGTCCGCGACGGGAAATCGCCCGCCTTCAAAGCAGATAAGCCCCAGCACATCATCGACTCGATCGCGTTTACTGCTGGCGCGTGGACGCTTGCCGTGATGCCCGACACGCAGAAATACAGCGAGTCACACCCCGAGCATTTCGACAACCAGACGAAGTGGATCCTCGACCAAGCTACGGACCTCAACATCCAGCATGCACTGCACGTCGGCGACGTCGTCAACCGAGGCATGCTCGACCCCAAGCAGTGGGACAACGCAGAGCGAGCGCTGTCGCGCCTCATCGGCAAAGTCCCATTGGGTGTCATCCCCGGCAACCACGACTACGACGACAACCGCGGCACCAGCCGAAAGACACAACTCAACAAAGTGATCACGCCGCAAAAACTCGCGTCTGGTAAAACCCTCGTCGAGCTGTTTGAGAAAGACAAAATCGACAACCAGGCCCACGCCTTCCAGGCCAACGATCAGAAGTGGCTCATGCTCGGCCTAGAGTTCGGCCCGCGCAACGAGGTGCTCGATTGGGCTAAGAAAATCCTGAAAAAATACAGCGATCATCAAGCCGTCGTCTTCACCCACGCCTACATGTTCTCTGACGAAACCCGCTACGACCACACCACTAAAAAACAGGCGTGGAACCCGATGCGCTACGGTGCCGAGGGCTCGGTCAATGATGGCGAGATGATGTGGCAGAAAGCCATCCGCGACGCACCCAACGTCCGCATCGTCACGAGCGGCCACGTGCTCAACGACGGGCAAGGCTACCTCGAATCAAAAGCAACGCCGGGCCACTCGGTCCACCAAATCCTGCAAAACTATCAGATGAAAAAGGAAGGCGGCCAAGGCTACCTCCGCCTCTACGAGTTTCAGCCCGACGGCAAAACCGTCCAAGCCAAGAGCTATTCCCCGTCACTCGATCGCTACAAAACCGACCCCGCCAACCAATTCAAGTTCACGCTTTGATGCAGAGCTCTTGGCAGTACGCTTACGGGTTTTCGTAGCTTTCGGTGTCGACCCAGAAGCCCGTAATCGTTCCACTAACAGGCCTAAACCCAACGAGTTCAGATGTCGGTTCGAACGCGGCCGATCCGTCGAGGCGAGCGATATTGCTGCCTTGTAGCCCTGCGTTCTGGAGGTCGTTGAGAGGCAACGTACCCTGGAGTTCGATCACACCTTTTGACCCATGCGAACCACTGGTGGTCGGCCCACCCGTCCCCGATTCCACGATGTCAGCTCCCATGATTAAGTCGCTGGGATCCTCAAGGCTCATTGGCGGGATCCAACTCTTACCCGCGACCGCACCGAATGATGACTGGTCTCGGCCCATCATTAGGTAATAGCCCGTGCGATAAATCGTGGAGGGCGGTGTGAACAAGACAAAGTCCTCTCGTTCTGGGCAGATGAAGTCGATTGGATCGACGCCGACCTGCAGCAACTGCTCGGCTAAAGGCTGAGCCAAGAAAGAAATATGGTCTTGCCGGCCTGCCCCGAGCACTGTTTGGTCGTAGCTTGCTTTAACTAAATCCGATTGTCCCGCGGCAACGCCACCACCAAAACTGGGATGGCCCATTAAGCGGTGATTCAGAAAAAATCGCCCGCGGTTGTCGACAGCCAACGCGGTCGATGTGTTCGTAACGCCTTTGAGATTTGAGGAACACTGGATCCGCCGGGCCGACTGCCGGGCCGCGGCAAGGGCTGGGAGCAGGATCGCGATGAGTAGCGCGATGATAGAGATCACGACTAAGAGCTCGATCAGTGTGAATGCTTTACGCATAACAGAACTACTTTCTGAAAGAGAGCTTTTGCTGCTGGGCCATCAAGATCATCAGGACGGGTCGTTCGCGTAGCTGGTCACGCCTTGATTGGCGACGACTTGATTGGCGTTGTTGTCGGTTGATACGCCATCGCCTGAATCACGGAACAACTGGTCTCCGCCTGGGAAGCTCGCACCCACCACCGCTTCGCCGTTGTATTTGGTGCCTTCGATCACCGATGAATCGACGATTTCGACGTGGTTATCATTGAAGGACACGCCGCCGCGCCAGCCAGCGTTTCGGTCGAAGTTGGTCCAGAGTGAGTTGTGTGTCGTGGGGTCTCCGATCGTGACCGGCGCGTTTGATGGTGCCAAAAGTCTGTCGGTTACCGCCACCGCGCTGCCGTTTGCATCGGCTCGCCACTCTTTAAGCCGACCCGTTTCGGTGCTGTTGCCTGTGGCAAGTTCGGGGAGCGCGAATGAATAGAAGCGACTGTCTGGAACCGTGTCCGGCCGATCGTAGGTCTTTGTCGATATCCACTCCTGCATATCCGCACTTTGCTCTGCCGGGCTGATGAAATACTCCGGCGGAGCAAAATTATCTTCCAACAGCACAATAAAACGAACACTCACATGCGCCCCCGCTTGCATCCCACCAAAGACGTGGCCCGTTCTAATATCAGTGGTATCGATGAAAGCGTTTGGCGCTTGGCCCGCACCAAACCTGATGCTGTTTGCATCCACGCCAGCCATCCAACTCTTGTTGTCTTGAGCGTGAATAAAGAAGCCCTGCTGGATGCCGCGCAGTTGAGTCGAGTTCTGGATCTGCCTTGCCGACTGCCGCGCTGCAGAAAGGGCTGGGAGTAGGATCGCGATGAGTAGCGCGATGATAGAAATCACGACGAGCAACTCAATGAGTGTGAATGCACGACTTCGCATAGAGCAGCCTATTCTGTTTGGAGGTGGAGATCGATGGCCTAAAAAACCCCCAGCCCGCGTTAACGGGAAGGAGGAGAAGGAGAATGCGATTTTGTTTAGCCACGGCGACGGCGAGCGATCAGCAAGCCACCAAGACCAAGGAGTGCGAGGGAGGAAGGCTCGGGGACAACTGTGCCGGTAATGGCATAGTTCAGAACACGTGTCGCAGAAACACCGTTTGCTACGTCGTCAGTGTTAAGTAGCGTCCCAGACTGAGCAGCGATGTCAGTGTTATTGTCCGCATCAAATGCAATGGTAAAGTCCGAAGTCAAGCCGGTCGTGTCATCGAGACGGTACTGGAAGAAGAAGCCGTAATTCACATCTTCGCCCAACACAACGTCACCCTCGTCGAACGTGAGCTGTAAAAATTCTGTGCTTAGGAACGTGGAGTTTGCGGCTACATCAAAAGACTCGGTATAGACCTGAGTCAAGCCTGTCCCGTCAAGAAGGTCGCCATCGACAAACCCATCGCCATTCAACCAAGAGGTGTTATCTTCAATATCCGAATCCCAAGTAAAGATATACAGATCTAAATTACCTTCAGGCCGGGTTCCGTTACCTACGCTGTTAGCGAGCGACACGGTTAAAGAGCTGATGTTGTAGGCGGCTCCACCGTCAGCGTCGATCACAAAGCTCTGGCCACGACCACGAACTCGGTCCGTCGCGTCGGCGTTACGGAAGCCAAAGGTCGCTTGGCTGGAACCGCCGCCTAAACCAGCCCCATCACCTTGCAGCAGTAGGACATCGTCGCCAGGGAAGGCACTAACTGTTGAAAGAGCGGCTGACGCAGTGGTCGAAACAGCCAATGCGGAGATTGCGGTAAGAGCGGCGAGTGTAGTGAGTTTCATAGTTTTCCTCCAGTAGGATGAGAATGGATTAAATTGCATTGTGCTTGTGAAAGCTCGCAAAAAGAGGCTGGCCCCACAAAAGGGTGCTCTCTACGTGTTAAGTGTCTTGGCCCCCAGGTGCATTAACAAAAAAGAGGTATTAAATTGCAAATAAATCCTAAAAAACGTTCCAATGTCGACTTTTGACGTTTAATCGACGTTTGTAAGGAGGAATAAGTCAGTAGTTCAAACCAACATTTTTATGTGGTTTGAGGTATTTCAGTGTTCTGATACAAACAGCGATGATCTAGAGCAGCGCGCGTGATTTCTGGTCTTGTTGCCATGGCTCCTTCTCCCTCCTAGGCCTTAATGCATGGATTGATCTCCACTTCGATCATGAGCTTGACGCAGCCGCCGCGTCACCACGCGGGCGGACGAATCGTCTAAAGCCGATCCATCGCTTTGATCGCCAAGACGAATCAGTCGCGTGTCGGAAACCCTCCGCTTGGGCGTGGCCTGGCGTGGGATGGGGGGGAGGCGTCAAACAAACGGCGGCTTGTTCCCTATTTCATTGTGAATCGAACGCTGTCCCCTCACCCCAGCCCTCTCCCGAAGGGGAGAGGGAGCTAAGAAAGCAAGGACAGAAATCACGCATGCTGCTCTAACGCTCCATCCTCATCCCCTGACTTCTCTTACAGTCTGTGCATGATGCTTGCGTCGATAAAGAGGAACTGAGATGGCTTCGCCATGCCCGCATTGCGTAGCGAGGATGGCAAACGATTCGTGCGCGCGGGGATTGAAGTTGGAGCTTTATTGAAGCAATCGTTTTAGAGACCACTTACGCTGACGGAGCGATACTGCCCGTCTGGTGCCTGTGTAATAGATCCCGGGGCAATACCGCTGGCCCGCTGTGGGCTAGGGATTGGAAACGATGGTGCGCGAGATGGTGGTGCGCCGATTGTGCGCGAGGGGCTTTGGGCCATTGCGTAAAAACGCCACTCTCGAAAGTGCGGTTTTGTGTGGGCCCGATGCTGGGGGTGTCTTTCAACCAGTGAGCGATTACGCACTTTTGATTGGCATGAAAAACGCGCGATCGGGCGGGTCGGCGTTTTTTTAGTCTCGCGGGGCGGGGTCTTTGCGGGGGGTGTCTTTAGGTAGGCCCGAGGAGTGGTCGTGGACGATGACCCATCGGCCGTCGATCTTTTGGCAAAGCAACGTGGTCAGGCCGGTGGAGTAGGACGCGTCTTCTTTCATCACGTTGTGGAAGCGGGCGAAGACCAACGCGGTGTCGGCGGTGATCACGGTCGTCTCGATATCTGTAAACCAGAGATTCGATTTGTTGATGGACTTGGCGTAGCGTTCTTTGAGTGGTGCCCAGCCCTTGGTGATGCCAGGGGGGATGGCGAAGGTGAGGTCGGGGCTGTTGTTGAACGCGAGCATAAATGCGTCGAGGTCGTCAGCGGTCCACGCGTCGGCGGAGTCGTGCATCATCTTCTCGAGTTCGGCGGTGAGCTTGGCTTCGCCGGGCGCGCAGATTTGTGGGGTGCTGTGGTGGCCGTGGCACCCGAGTGCGGTGAGGAGGAACGCGAGAAGCAGAATTCGGGCCATGGTTTTGTCCAATGTTGGGTGTGTTTGCAGGCGTGTTCGAAAGTGAATTTAACCGAATGTTAGCGCGTCGGCAGAGACCGGCCTAGACCCGGTGCGTTCGGTCGGCTACGCTGTCCGGGTTGTGACTCCGATCACCCTTCGAGCTTTGACCAAACGCTTCGGCGAGACCACCGCAGTCGACGCGATCGACCTAGAGATCCCTGCCGGTGATCTGTTCTTTTTGCTTGGGCCCTCGGGCTGCGGCAAGACGACGCTGCTTCGGATGATCGCGGGGTTTAGCGACCCGACCGCTGGCACGATCCAGTTCAACGACGACGACGTCACGCACATGCCCGCCAACAAACGCGACACCGGCATGGTGTTCCAAGGCTACGCGCTCTGGCCACACATGACCGTTCGGCAAAACGTGCGATTCGGTCTCGAAGTCCGCAAAATCAAAAAAGCAGAGATGAACCAGCGCGTCGACGAGGCGCTGGCCAATGTCCAGCTCACGCCCTACGCCGACCGTAAGACGAACCAGCTCTCCGGCGGTCAGCAGCAGCGCGTCGCGTTGGCTCGTGCACTGGTGATTAAGCCGAGGGTGTTGCTGCTCGACGAGCCGCTCTCCAACCTCGACGCGAAGCTGCGTCTCGACATGCGGCAGCAGATCCGCGACTTGTGCAAGGACTCTGGGATCACGGGCGTGTACGTCACGCATGATCAGCACGAGGCACTGTCCATGGCCGACCAAGTCGCGGTGCTCAATCACGGCCAGGTCGTACAGGCCGGACCGCCGACCAAGCTCTACCGCCGACCCGCCAACCGCTTCGTCGCTGACTTCCTGGGCGAGACCAACTTCCTCCCCGGCGAGGTCGTCGGCACCGAGGGCCAGCACATCATGCTCAACACCCCGCTGGGCACGCTCGCCTCGTCCGTTTTCCCAGACGACCTGCCACAGGGCGGCGCGGTGACCTGCTCGATCCGACCCGAGGCGATCCAGCTCGTCCACGACGCCTCGGCCAAGGGCAAGCCCAACGTCTTCACCGCGAAACAAGAGCGACTGATCTACCTCGGCTCGCTCGCCCAGCACCGCCTATCCGTCGCCGATCACGAGCTCAAGGCCTTCGAGCTCAACCCCCAGCCGGCAAACACCGGCGACACACTCACCTGTCAGGTCGATCCTGCCGATGTAGTGATTCTCCACGACTAAAACAGCCCGCAAGCGAGGCTCGCGTCAGAGAGGTTTAGTTGATTTTGCCCCTCGGGCAATGTGTGTTAAACTTTGCGGCTCGACAACTGAATACCCCAATCCCCTGTAGCTCAATTGGTAGAGTAGGTGACTGTTAATCACTTGGTTGCTGGTTCGAGTCCAGCCGGGGGAGCTTAAAAAAACCGCCCTTTTTGGGGGCGGTTTTTTTTAGTTTAAATATCGAGCGAGAGTCTCAACCTAGAAACTGCTGGATCGCACCGGTTTGGTCGAATTTTTTGCGGGACATTTCGGTGTCCAAGTCGCCGTAGTGTTCGATGGGATTGCCGTGGGCGTTTAGCAGGGTGGTGTACCAGTTGCCGATGGTTTTGTGGCCTTCGGTGCCGTGGTAGGGCAAGCGGATGTACCGGCCAGCGATGTTGAGCTTGCAGTTCTTGCCGGACATGATGAGGAACGGCGACTCGCGACCGACGCCGTGGTGGGTTTCGCCGTTTTCGGGGAAGTACATGACCGTTGTGTTGTCGAACATCGTGCCGTTGCCTTCTGGGGTCGCTTTGAGTTTGTCGACGATGGTCTTGACTTGGTTGACGTGGCTGATGCGGATCTCTTCACGGGTCTTCCACGCGGGGACGCCACCAAAGGCCTCGTCGTGGCCGAGCGGGTGGATGCCGATGCGGTCGGTTTCGTTGCCGGGCAACCCGGTGACGGGCGTGCCCAGGTCGTCGATCGTGTAGGTGACGCAGTTGGTCAGGCCCGACTTGAGCGACGCGATCAGCATCTCGGTCATCGCGGCCTGCTTCTGTGGCGTCGTTGCGTTCGGCCCGCCATCGGCGTGGATCGGGTCAAGCTCGGGCAGGTGCTTCGCCAGTTCGCCTGCCATATCGACCAGCTTCTTGTTGCGTTCGCGGATCGCACCGATCGAATTGATATGCGACTCTTGTCGATTCCGTTCGTGCCCTTGGATGCCGGTGAGCTCTAGGCCTTCTCGGCTCTGCAGGAAGTTCAGCATGTCGTTGTCGGAATTAACCGCGTCGGGATTTAGCACCGACTTAAACAATTCGTTCCGCGCGGTTTCCGCATCGGCGTAGCAGTAGTTGCGCGTGTGCGGCGCGGGGGCGGAGTAGCCGTCGACGATGCCCCGGCGGTCCTGGGCAAATGAGAACTCAACATGGCCAAAGGGCGAGGGGAACAGCTTCGCTAATTCGTAATCGATCGTGGTGCGCTTGATCGCGCTAAGCGTGTTGCGCTGCGACTTGAAGCAGCCCATCACCGAGGAAAAAGACCAGTGAACGTTCTCGCTCATCTTCGCGGACAACCCCTGCAGGATCGTCATGTGCTCTTTGTACTCGTCGAGCCCGCGCAGC
Source organism: Phycisphaeraceae bacterium (assembly GCA_045105055.1). Lineage (GTDB taxonomy): Bacteria > Planctomycetota > Phycisphaerae > Phycisphaerales > Phycisphaeraceae > JAHQVV01. The sequence continues at coordinate 8,490 of JBGCDC010000392.1, forward strand.
CACTTAGGCAGTTCGTGTGTGTCGAGGTCGACTTCGATCGCCTTTTTCTCTTCATCCAACTTCTTATCTTTGTCGGAGAAATTCATCAGCGCGGTCTCAAGCGGACGGATGCCGCTGGACTTGCGGATAAAGACGAATCGCCTTGGCCCCATCTCGCTGGCCGCGGCCATGGCTTCGCTGACCTTAAATGGCATCACCAGCGCACCAGCACCGATGGCGGTCGCTTGCATAAATTGTCGTCGGTTCATCGTCATGATTTAATCCTCGATCGCTTTGCGATACATGAAGGAATCGGAAGTCAACAGAGAAACAATCACCGCATCGAAGCTGCCGTCATTATCGACATAAGCCTGCTCGGCATCAATGAGTGTCTTGGAGTCGTTGAGCGTTTCATTACGCCCCATAAAGTAGCGGAAGGCATGGCGGATGATCGACTGCCGCACGCGACGGGATTGCCCCAAACGCTCGGCCAAGTCGATCGCGCTGGTGATTTCACCGTCTAGCGTGCTGTCGCCGGTGCCTTGAAGATAGCCGGTCGAATCAACCGGAAGTACCTCGAATTGGTCCCGCGTATCGACAAGGTGATCGCCCTTCTGCTCAGGGCCTTTCTTGATCAGCTTGTCGGGATACTCCAGCGATTCGATCGTTCGGAACCGACCAAAGTCGTCAT
>JBGCDC010000393.1:0-7040 GCA_045105055.1 Phycisphaeraceae bacterium
ACCGATGCATGTTGGTCGATGAAAAGGGTCAGCCTTGTGGCTGTGATCACCTGACCGCGTGGCTTGCGGATGTGTTCGTGAAGAAGGATCCGGGTAAGCCGATCGTGTACGACCTGCGATCTTCGAAGGTTGTGAAAGAAACGATCGAGGCACTTGGCGTCGAGGCGGTGCGAGCCAAGGTCGGCCATGTGAACCTCAAGAAGTCTCTCCGCGATAGCGATGGCTCCTTCGGCGGCGAGCTCTCAGGCCACTTCTACTTCAAGGAAAACAGCTTCGCTGACTCGGGCGCGATCTTGCTCGCTGTTGCGCTCGGCGTGCTTGGCTCGACCGATAAAACCCTCAGCGAACTCATCGACCCTTACCGCAAGTACCCGCAGTCCGGCGAACGCAACTTCAACTGCCCAGATAAAGACGCGGCTCTCGCGGCGATCACCAAAGACTTCGGCGAAAACGCAGACAGCACCGACGAACTCGACGGCATCACCATCGACTGCTGGCCGTCGGGTGGCTGGTGGTTCAACGTCCGCGCCTCCAACACCGAACCGCTCTTACGTCTCAACGCCGAAGCAAAAGATCAGGTCATGCTCGACGAGCTACTCAAGAAACTCACTCCGATGCTCGGCGAGCCGGCGGTCGGGCACTAACCCAAGTAGAAAGACGAAACGATGAATTGGATGCGAATCGCACTATTGATATTGACCATCGGGATCGTCGGCTGCGGCGGATCAGATGACTCAGATACGCCTGGCGAAGGCTCTGCTGTTGATGCGGGCAACTTTGATCAGGTCGATGTCGGCATGAGCGTCGAAGAGGTCGAAGCCTTGATTGGCCCAGCCGATTCGGTGACGGAAAGCCTGACCGACGAGATGCGTCTCTGGACCAAGCCCAATGGCGACGGCTTCGCCGCAACGTTCGAAGAAGGCAAAGTCACCTCGACCAGCTCGGCTTCGAAATCGTACTGATGCGTGGGGTTTTGAAAATCGTTTGTTAAGCCGGGCTTAGGCCCGGTTTTTTTGTGTGCAATCTGAATTGAAGCCCAGTGATCCTAGAGGGCGGTATCGATGGTTTCTAACGAAAGAGGTCGTTCGTGTGCTTGCGGTTCGTATAGCAGTTGAGCCAGATTAGTTATGGGCGAATGGATTGGTAAGCCATATGTAACAACGCTAATTTAGAATACACTGCCGATGGTTATTTCGAGGTTTTAATCATGAGTGATGCTGACGATACTTTAGATGCACTGCGCGAAGCGTTGACTGTTTCGCCGGACAATGTGGTTTTGCGTGGGCAGGTGGTCAAGCTGTTGACGCAGCGTGGTCGGCACGATGATGCCGAGCGCGTTTTGCGTGAGGGTTTGAGTCAGTCGCCGCAGAGCGAGGCGCTCAAATTTGCTTTGGCCGAGTGCTTTTATGCTCAGGGCAAGCACTCTGAGTCAGCGGTGGTGGTTGAGGAATTGCTGCAACGGCCCAACGCCTCGGCTCGGGTCCGTTTACTCAACGCGCGGTTGCTGCTTCGGCAGGGTGACCTTGATCGTGCTGGGATCGCCTACCGCGAGGCGGTGAAGCAAGACCCGAAGCTAGCGGAGGACGAACTCGATCAGGTGCTTGGAGGCGGGGCGTCCTCTGATGAGGATGAGCCGTTGCCTTGGGATGAAGATGTAGACGATGAAGGCCGGATGCTGGCCCGCCGGGAGACGGGCGACGCTGGGCTGTTCATCGAGATCGAGAAGCCGGATGTGAACTTTTCTGATGTCGGCGGGATGGACACGATCAAGGACGAGATCCGCATCAAGATCATCGAGCCGATGAATCATCCGGAGATCTACGAGGCGTACGGCAAGAAGATCGGCGGGGGGATTTTGATGTATGGCCCGCCGGGTTGTGGCAAGACACACTTGGCCCGTGCGACGGCCGGTCAGATCGACGCGGGGTTTATGCCCGTTGGGATCCACGATGTGATGGACATGTACATCGGCCAGAGCGAGCAGAAGCTGCATGCGTTGTTTCAGAATGCGCGCGGTCACAAGCCTTGCGTCTTATTCTTTGATGAGGTCGATGCGCTTGGTGCATCGCGTAGCGACTTGCGCAACAGCGCGGGGCGTAACACGATCAATCAGTTTCTGTCCGAGCTCGATGGCGTGACGTCGAACAACGACGGGCTGCTCGTCCTCGCGGCGACGAACGCCCCTTGGCATTTGGACTCGGCGTTTCGTCGGCCCGGGCGGTTTGATCGCATTATCTTTGTGCCCCCGCCCGATCAGCCTAGCCGAGAGGCGATCCTTACGGTGCTGCTCAAGGGCAAGCCGACTGAGGGCATTGAGACTGCGACGATTGCGAAGAAGACTGCGGGCTTTAGTGGCGCGGACCTCAATGCAGTCGTTGACACGGCGATCGAAGGGAAGCTGCGCGATGCGATGGCTTCTGGTCGACCCACACCACTTCGGACCAAAGACCTCGTCAGTGCGGTGAAGCGCGTCAAGCCTTCGACGCGCGAGTGGTTCGCGACGGCCAAGAACTACGCGCTCTACAGTAATGAGGCGGGGCTGTACGACGACGTCTTGGAATACCTCAAGATCAAGAAGTAGCACGGGGTGTACGCGATGGCTTCGCAGAGCACACTGCTTGCTAGGGCACATAATCTTTACGATGCAGACCGCTATGAGCTTGCGCTTCAAGCCGCGACCGATGCACTTCGTGATGATCCTGATGCGGCCGAGCCCAAACGACTGATGTCGCTCTGTTTGACGGAACTTAAACGGTATAACGAAGCGATTGATTTAGCTGAGCAGGCGTTATCGACCGAACCCGATCAAGCGTATTTGCACCATGTTCTGGGCTACGCTTGGTACTTAAAGAGCCGAGCGATCGACGCGAGCTTACCCTACGCGCTGAAAGAGGCCGGGATAAAGGGCCAGCCGATTGATCACGCGATCGCTGCGTATCAGGAGGCGGTTAGGCTTGAGCCTGAGGATGCGACGTTTCATGAGATGCTTGCGTATGTTTTCTTTGAAGCGGACCAGGATGAGCAGGCAGAGTCATCGGCGCTAGCTGCACTAGCATTGGACCCGCAGCGTGCGTCGTGCTATTCGCTGCTCGCGGACATCTGTCGGGTAACGCGTCGTTACAAGGAAGGACATCGCTACGCGCTTCAGTCGCTCGCCGTAGACGCGAATCGCTCGGGCAGCCATGCATCGCTGGGTTGGGCGAAACTGATGCACGGCGACGCAAGCGAATCGCTCGATTTGTTACGTGAGGCGCTGCGGCTGGACCCCACAGACGACTATGCACGCCAGGGCTTGATCGAAGCGATCAAGGTCCAGCACTCTTTGGTGCGCATGCCATACCGCACGCTGAATTGGATCACGGACCTTAGTTTTAGTAAGTCGTGGGGCTGGATTTGTGTCGGCATCATCGTGGTCTTGTCGCTGCTCATGGTTGGTTACAGTTGGATTGTCAATCCCCAGGGCGGGCAGGTCCTCGCGGGGCTGCTGCTAAGTTGCATGTTGGGTGTGGTGTTGTTCGTTGTTTTGCGGATGCTGCCGGTGTATTCGATGGCGCTGTTGACGATGTGCAATGTTGTGCTGCTGCCGTTCCCGATGGGGCGATACGCGCTAACGCCTTGGCAGCGGTACCGCGCGGCGGCGTTGTGTGGCTACATCCTCCCGATCGTTGCGATGATCGGGATGGTGGTTTTGAGCAGCATGTTGGGGGGGGCGCCTGCGGTTGAACTTGCCGCAGAGTGGGTGGTTGCGCTGACGCTATTGGCGGGCCCATTTGCCGCGTGGTCGGCGGCGCTGACGACGCGCTGGTCATGGCCCGCCGGTATCATTGCTGTGACTAGCGTAGCGTTGTTTTTGGTGGTCTTGTTTGATGTGCCGGGCGTGACGCAGATGCGATACGAGCCCATACCGCAGGTCTTGCTGCTGGTTGGCATGATCTGGGGCCTCTTTGTTCCGAGCCGATTATGAACCCACACTTTTTGAATGGTGAACGCCTGCTTGGGCAGGGCCGAGCGCGCGAGGCCGCCGATGCCTTTCGTCAGTCTTTGTCGCAGGACCCGCAGAACGCGCGGTCCCAAGGCATGCTGGCGCTAGCGCTGTACCGTACCCAGGAGCGAGATGAAGCCCTCCGAGCAGCACACGAAGCGGTCCGTCTAGATGCGGAGGACCCGTTCTCGTTTTATGTGCTTGGTCTGATGTGCATGGTGCACGGACAGTTGGATGAGGCGACCCGCGCGGCGAATGAGTCGATCCGCTTAGCCCCAACCGATGCGGAGTATTACCGCCTACTGGCGTTGATCCGTTCGGAGCAGAAGCAGCATAAAGAAGCACTGCGCATCGTGGAACTCGGATTAGAGCAGGACCCGTCGGATAGCGACTGCCTCAATCTCCGTAGCCAGTTGCTCGTGAAGCTGGGCCGAAAGGATGAGGCGAAGCAAACTAGCGAGCAGGCCTTAGCCAACGCGCCAGACGATGCGGACAGCCATGCGAATGCGGGCTGGACAGCACTGCACCACAACGAAGCAAAGCGGGCGCTGGATCACTTTAAGGAAGCGCTCCGACTTGAGCCTGGCCACGACTGGGCCAAGGCCGGGTTGGCTGAGGCGCTCAAGGCACGAAACCCGCTGTACCGTGTATTGCTCGGGTTTATGCTCTGGATGGTTCGGCTTGATTCGCGTGTTCGGCTGGGCGTGATTATTGGTGGTTACGTGATGTATCGCGTGGCAGACAGCTATGCGGAGAGCAACCCTGCGCTCGCGCCTTTTATCTGGCCGTTGCTCATCGCGTATATCACGTTCGCTTGGATGACATGGGTCGGTATGCCGTTGGCGGACCTTGTGCTCCGCCTCAGTCCGTACGGGAGGCATGCGCTGAGCCCGAGGCAAAACCTTGTCAGCTTCGTCTTGGCTGGTTTCATCCTTACCGCGCTCACAAGCTTTGGACTCTATCTCATCGCTGGGCAAGGCCTGGTCGGCGAGACCCTCGCCACATACGCGGGCAGCTTCCGAGGCGCCGCCATCCAGCTAGCGGTGCTCGCTCTAATCACGATCGGCGTGCTCCAAGTCCAGCATGCACCGCGGTACAAATTGCTTTTGGCCGGATGTGGCACACTCGGGCTACTCATGGTTGGCAACTGGCTCGGCGTGGTCCTACAAAACCCCGGCCTAACGCAAAACACCGATATGCTCTTCTTTTACGGCTTCATCGGAATGATGTGGTTCATCGCCTTGGGCGGCGCGGGGACACCACGCACACAGTTCCGTTGAGTGAGGCGTCAGGTGAATCGTCTTTGCATTTACAGATCACACTGAATGGGATGCGAAACATATCTCCACTCGGTCCGCGTGTCGTAATTCAAGCCGCCCACCATTACGCAAGGCATATTCAATCGAGTGAGGTCTAGAAGTTTTTTTAGGAGTTCTTCGATCGAATCATCAACGGCCGAATCTCAAAGCATCGATCGCCTCGACAGTGCTTTATAGATCGCGTCGTTATCATAGCGAGCACACATGCTCTATCAGCAGGCTTAATCATGACCCCACAAGATGTCTTACAACTCGTTCAGACCCAAGAGATTGCGTACATCGACTGCTGTTTTCAGGAGTTCGGTGGGCCTTGGCAGCACTGCACCTACGCGGCCAGCGAACTCACTGAAGCTAGCTTCACCCAGGGCATCGGTTTCGATGGCTCGGTGATCCGTGGTTGGCAGGAACTCAACGAGTCCGACCTGCTACTCGTGCCGGCCGAGGCGACCGCGACGATCGATCCTTTCCGCGATCGCAAAACACTGCAGCTCATCTGCGATATCAAGGACCCACTGACGAAGAAGCGTTTTTCGCGCGACCCGCGATCGATCGCGCGTAAGGCCGAGGCGTATCTCAAAGAGACAGGCATCGCTGACGGCGCGTTGTTCTCACCCGAGGTCGAGTTCTTTGTCTTCGATAATGTGTCGTTTGATCAGCGCAAAGAGGCAGCGTACTACCACGTCGATTCCGCAGAGGGCAAGTGGCAGCGTGGCGGCGACAGCCCTGCCAACCTCGGCCACCAGATCCGTGGCTACGAGGGCTACTTCCCGATGTCGCCGAATGATTCGCTGGTCGATTTGCGATCGCACATGTCCGATCTGCTCGAAGGCATGGGCGTCCCTGTGCATTGCCATCACCACGAAGTCGCCACCGGCGGACAGTGCGAGATCGATCCAAAGCCGCAGTCCCTGCTCGCCGCTGCCGACGCGATGATGCGTCTGAAGTACGTCGTCCGCAACGCCGCTGCCCGCTTCGGCAAGACCGCGACCTTCATGCCCAAGCCCATCCACGAGGACAACGGAAGCGGGATGCACATCCACTTCTCGCTCCGTCAAGGTGAAGATTCCCTCTTCTCAGGAAGGAAATACGCTGGGCTTTCCCAAGAAGGCCTCTGGGCCATCGGCGGCATCCTCAAGCACGCCCCGTCCCTGCTCGCCTTCACCAACCCATCCACTAATTCTTATAAACGCCTCGTGCCCGGCTACGAAGCGCCCATCAACCTCATCTACTCCTCCCGCAACCGATCCGCCGCGATCCGCGTGCCCGTCTACTCCAACGACAAACAAACCAAGCGACTCGAGGTCCGCTTCCCCGATCCCTCGGCCAACCCGTACCTCGCGTTCTCCGCGCTCACCATGGCCGCGCTCGACGGCATCAAAAACCAAATCGATCCGCCTGAACCCGTGGACAACGACATCGAACAAATGTCTCCCGAAGAAGCCGCAAAGATCGAGCGCACGCCCAACGGCTTAGACGGCGCCTTGCACGCACTCGAAGCCGACCACGACTACCTCCTTCAAGGCGACGTCTTCAGCAAACAACTCATCCGCAATTGGATCGACTACAAGATGGAAAGTGAAGTCGTGCCGATGGCGTCAAGGCCAACGCCGTATGAGTTTTGTATGTATTACAACGTGTGATCATGTCATGGAAATAATTGTAGATTCGAAAACATGGGTAGAAATCGAAGGTCATTATCGTGGCTATGATGCTCTCATTCCTATGCTTAAACTAGCGAT
>JBGCDC010000394.1:0-4512 GCA_045105055.1 Phycisphaeraceae bacterium
TTCTATCGCGGAGCGGGCAGCTACAAACCGATGGTGATGCCCACGCGAAACGAGCCGGGCAGAGACCTCTCCGTGCGTGTGCCGTTCTCGCAGATCGACCTGCGTGGCGTGTTCCTTGTGCGAGTCAACGATAGCGGCGCAACGATCACACATGCACCCGTGCTGCGTGCTGAGAGCACGATGACATTAGCCGGGCCCGATCAGATCAAGCCCACCAACGAAGCGGCCAAGATAGCCAAGGCCCAGCTCATTGATTCACTCGAAGCCGCGGGATTATTCCCCAAAGAGGCTCAAGGCCTCGTCGAAATCTGGGGCGACGACATGTTCACCACGCCCGGCGAACGGCTGCTGTACCTCATGCCGTCCAACGAAGTCGAGCGTGTACTGCCCCTCAATATCCAGCCGGTCCCGAGCGAGACGGTGCGGACACTGATCTCTTGGGTCGAGCTCTCCACGCCAGAGGCCGAGAAGCAGGTCATGGATCTGATTCAGAAGCTTGGCTCGGCTGACGAGCAAGAGCGAAATGCCGCGGACAAAGAGCTACGCAGCCTAGACCGCTTTGCCGAGTCGATCCTTATTCGCGTGGCGAGTGCGACAAAAGATCAAAACATCAAAGTGCGAATCGAACAGATTCTGGCATCGCTCGAACAAGAACGGCGACAAGGCAAGGCCACGAAGCCGCGCATCAGGCCCTAGTCCCTCATCGTTCGGTACTGGAAAAGTGCGATACAGCCTGCTCGGCGATCGATGGACCGCCTGCCGTATCGGAGTCGATCCAATGAGTGTGCGTAAAGCGTTTCAGCCAGGTGCGCTGCTGCTTCGCAAAGCGCCGCGTGAGGACCTTCGTCTTCTCGAACGCCTCGTCGAGGGATTTGATTTGCGGGTCAGTCCCGTCAAGCAAAGAGAGCAACTGCTTGTAGCCTAGCGCCTGCCGAGATTGATTGGGTGCATCCACACCATCTGCGCACGCGATCGGGCCGAAGCACCCCTCGGCCAACAACCGCGTCACCTCATCCACCAGCGACTCGCCGTTGATACAGACGGCTGCCGCAAGCTCGGGCTCAACTTTGTCCGGATAAAACATCGCCTTGACCCGAAGGTTGATCCGCGGATTAATCGTCTCGGCGCCCCATCGCAAGCCGATCAAATCGACGTCTAAGCCTTGGCTTTTTTCAGACTCCCACTGTGTCTGCAACTCGCTGATCGGCGTGCCGGTCAACTCGTAAACTTCCAGCGCCCGTACAATCCGCTGGCGGTCCATCGGCTTGATCCGGCCGGCAGAAGCCTTGTCCACTTCCAAAAGCTTCATGTGCAACAACGGCGTACCAATCCCATCTAACGATCGGCGATACTCAACGTCCTGGCCCGGCCCATCGAACATGCCGTCGAGCAAGGCCTTCATATATAAATTCGTCCCGCCAACGATCACAGGCCGTTTGCCACGCGACTGCATGTCAGCGATTACCTCATGAGTTTGTGTCAGCCAATCGTGAACCGTAAATCGCTCGGTCGGCTCGGCCACATCAATGAGGTGGTGCTTCACTCGCTCGCGCAGCTCGTGGTCCGGCTTGGCGGTACCCGCATCGAGTTTTCGGTAGACCTGAAACGCATCAGCACCGATCACCTCGCCATCGAGTTGTTCCGCCAAGGCGACCGCCAGGTCACTCTTACCCCCCGCCGTCGGGCCAAGGATCACGATGGGTTTGTCTTTGATCACGCCGCGATTGTAGGCCCCGAATCGAAAGCATACGCACGGTCTGCTAAGATGTTCCTTCTATAAGCGATGCCAACACGCCGACGCTGAGCGACAGCGAAGCGTCTGGTACCCCAGTGAAAACCGAAAGAACGCGATATGACTACCCCAGCCGACCCCTTCAACGCCAAGACCACCCTCGCCACCCCGCTCGGCGACCGCACCATCTACAAGCTCGACGCCGTCGGCGATGTCACCACGCTCCCCGTTTCGATCCGCGTGCTGCTCGAAGCCGTGATCCGTAACTGCGACAACTACGTCGTCACCGAAGACCACATCAAAGCCCTCGCCAACTACGACGCCAAGTCCGTCGGCGAAACCGAGATCCCCTTCTCGCCCGGCCGAGTCGTCCTCCAAGACTTCACCGGCGTACCGGCCGTCGTCGACCTCGCCGCCATGCGATCCGGCCTGGTCCGCATGACCGGCAACGAAGCCGACGCGACCAAGGTCAACCCACTCGTCCAGTGCGACCTCGTCATCGACCACTCCGTGCAGGTCGACGCCTTCGCCTCAGCCACCGCTCTGACCATCAACTCCGAGAAAGAGTTCGAGCGCAATGGCGAACGCTACACCTTCCTCAAATGGGGCCAGCAGGCTTTCGACAACTTCGCCGTCGTCCCACCCGCCACCGGCATCGTCCACCAAGTCAACCTTGAGTATCTCGCAAAGACCGTCTGGGATGATGGGGAAAACCTCTACCCCGACTCGCTCGTCGGAACCGACTCCCACACCACTACGATCAACGGCCTAGGCGTCGTCGGCTGGGGCGTCGGGGGCATCGAAGCCGAAGCCGTCATGCTCGGCCAACCCATCTACATGCTCATCCCCGAAGTCGTCGGCGTGAAGCTCACCGGCCAACTCAACGAAGGCGTCACCGCAACCGACATGGTTCTCCGTGTCACCGAGATGCTCCGAGCCCACGGCGTCGTCGGCAAGTTCGTCGAGTTCTACGGGCCAGGCCTCGCCTCCATGCCCCTCGCCAACCGTGCAACCATCGCAAACATGGCACCCGAGTACGGCGCGACCATCGGCTTCTTCCCCGTTGATGAAGAAACCCTGAAGTACATGCGACTCACCGGTCGAGATGAAAAACTCATCGAAACCGTCGAGACCTACTGCAAAGCAAACCGCTTCTGGCGTGACGAAACCGACAAGATCGTCTATACCGACGAGCTCTCTCTCGACCTCACCGAAATCGAGCCCGCTCTCGCCGGCCCCAAGCGCCCGCAAGACCGCATCAACCTTAGTGACATGAAACCCACTTGGGAAAAAGCACTCGAAACAACCTTCGCCCGTGGCGACGGCGGCACCGCAACTGCAACCCAAGTCGAAGTCACCTACGAAAACGAAACCTTCACATTAGAAGACGGCAAAGTCGTCATCGCAGCCATCACAAGCTGCACCAACACGTCCAACCCCGAAGTCATGATCGCCGCAGGCCTCGTTGCACGAAAAGCCAACGCCCTTGGCCTCAAGCGCAAGCCTTGGGTCAAAACCTCTCTCGCTCCCGGCTCTAAAGTCGTTACCGAGTACTACGACAAGTCGGACCTCAGCAAAGACCTCGACGCGCTCGGCTTCCAAACCGTCGGCTACGGCTGCACCACCTGCATTGGCAACTCCGGCCCACTTCCAGACCCAATTTCAGTTGCGATCAACGAAAACGATCTAACAGTTTGTTCAGTTCTTTCAGGAAATCGCAACTTCGAAGGCCGAGTTTCACCAGATGTGCGCGCAAACTACCTCGCCTCGCCACCACTTGTGGTTGCGTATGCGATCGCGGGCACGGTCGACATCGACCTGCAAAATGACTCCCTAGGCCAAGACCAAAACGGCGACCCCGTCTACCTCCGCGACATCTGGCCCACCCAAAAAGAAGTACTCGACCTCGTCGCCACCTGCGTCACCCGCGAGCAGTTCCTCACCGAGTACGCCGACGTCTTCAAAGGTTCACAAGAGTGGCAGGACATCGCCTCACCCCAAGGCAAGCTCTACGCCTGGGACAGCGACTCAACCTACGTCCAAGAGCCACCCTTCTTCGAAGGCCTCTCCGCCGACGCCGTACCCATCCAACCCATCGCCGGCGCACGCGTCCTCGCCAAGCTAGGCGACTCCGTCACCACCGACCACATCTCACCCGCCGGCGCCATCAAATCAGGCACCCCAGCCGCACGCTACCTCGACGACAACGGCGTACCCAAATCCATGTACAACTCCTTCGGCTCTCGCCGAGGCAATGACCGCGTCATGACCCGAGGCACATTCGCCAACATCCGAGTCAAAAACCAACTCGCACCAGGCACCGAAGGCGGCTTCACCGTCGACTTCACAGGCCTAGACCCCCAAGACTTCTTCACACCCGTCCCAACCGACGCCCCACAAACCGGCGTCGGCGACGCACCCGTCCGCTACATCTACGACGCCGTCCAAAACTACAAAGCCGCTAACACACCCCTCGTCGTACTCGCCGGCGTCGACTACGGCATGGGCTCCTCCCGCGACTGGGCCGCCAAAGGCACCTACCTCCTCAACGTCAAAGCCGTCATCGCAAAATCCTTCGAACGCATCCACCGCAGTAACCTCGTCGGCATGGGCGTCCTCCCACTCACCTTCGCCGAAGGCCAAGACGCCGACTCCCTAGGCCTCGACGGCACAGAATCCTTCGACATCGCCATCACCGACACCGTCACCCCAAGACAAGACATCCAAGTCACCGCAACCAAACCCGACGGCACCGCAACCACCTTCACCGCCCTCTGCCG
>JBGCDC010000395.1:0-6531 GCA_045105055.1 Phycisphaeraceae bacterium
AGATGCTCTAAGGCAATCTCACCGCACAGTGACGCAGAGAAAATCAAAAATTGACTCTACGGCCCTCTGCGAACTCTACGGTAAAAATGTCTTGCTGTCTTGAATCCGCGTTTATCTGTGTTTATCTGCGGTTTCAAAAACGATATCAGTCCAGTTCAATCCGCGGGTCAACCCAGGCGTAGGCGAGGTCGACAAGTAGGTTGAACAGGATGAGGATGGTGGCGAAGACGAGGACGACGCCAAGGATGACCATCTGGTCTTTGTTCTGCACGGCGTAGACGAACTCTTGTCCGATACCGGGGATGTTGAAGATTTTTTCGACGACGAACGAGCCGGTCATGACCGACGCGGCGGCGGGGCCGAGGAACGAGAGGACGGGTAGGAAGGCGACTTTCAGTGCGTGCTTGAAGAGTGCATCGCGGTGCGACAAGCCCTTGGCCCGTGCGGTGCGGATGAAGTCAGACGACATGATGTCGGCGAGGCCAAGGCGAATCAGTCGCGCGATGTAAGCGGCGGGTGCTAGGCCGAGCGCGATTGCAGGGAGGACAATACTCTTTGGGCCGGACCATCCACCGAGCGGGAAGTGTAGCCAAGTGAGCTCGGGCACCCAGAGCCGGGTCAGACTCGCGCCGACGGCCAACAGGATCGCGCCGGTTACGAAGCTGGGCAGGGAGATGCCGATGAGGGTGATGGCGAGTGAGCCAGAGTCGAGTGCGGAGCCCGGCTTGAGCGCGCCGAGCACGCCTGCGGTGGTTCCGATGAGTAGGCCGACGGCGATGGCGCATAGGCCCAGCGATGCGGAGACGGGGAAGCCGTCTTTAATGATGTCTGCGACCTTTCGGCCTGAGCTGGCGGTGGACTCGCCGAAGTCACCGCGCGTGATGATGCCGCCGACGTAACCGGTGAAGAAAACGACCGGGCCCTTGTCCATGTTGTAGCGGGCTTCCATCGCCCGTTTGACGGACTCGTCGACTTTCTTTGCTCCTTCTGCGTTGAACGGGTCGCCGGGCATGACCCATGCCATCGTGAAGGACACGATAAGGATGACGAACAAGATGATCGGCAGCTGGATCAGGCGTGAGAGAATAAGTCGGAGCATGGGGAGTTAGGTATCGGGAGTTAGGTGTTGGGTGTCCGGTTCAGGCTTGCCATGAAACGCCGCGGCTTTGCCGGGTGCCTTGTGGGTGATCATCAATCGATTGCGGGTTTGCGTTTTTTCGGGACGAGTTCAAGCCGAAGGTTGTTCCACGCGTTTTGTCGCAGGTCGGTTTCGTTTTCGTCGTAGATCGTTACGGTCGTGTAGTAAAAGATCGGGACGATCGGCGCGTCTTGCAACAGCATTGCCTCGGCCTCTGCGAGCAGGTCGAATCGTTTTTGCTTGTCGAGCTCAAGTGCGGCTTTTTTCAGTAGCTCGTCGTAGGCAGGGTTTTCGTATTCGGCGTCGTTATTTGAGTCGCCGGTGCGGTACATGTCCAGCCAAGTTGTCGGGTCGGCGTAGTCGCCAAACCAACCGGCGCGGCGGGTGTAGTAGTTGCCCTTGGTCGCGCGTTCGAGGAGCACCTTGAACTCGATCTGTTCGAGTTCGACTTTGATGCCAAGGTGGTCTTCCCAGTTTTTCTTGATGGGCAATGCGATGTTGGCGTGCCCAGGGCCCGAGTCGTTGTTCACGGTGATCTTGATGGGCGGGAAGCCTTCGCCGTTGGGGTAGCCCGCCTCGGCCATGAGCTTCTTCGCGGCCTCGGGGTCGAAGGGCAGGCCTGCGTCGGCCGGGCCGATGTAGCCGGTGATCTCTTTGTCAGGCACCATGAGTAGTGCCGTGGGCTCGTTCATCTCCGTGACGTTTTCGACGATCTGCTTGCGATCGATGCACATACCCATCGCACGGCGGACCAGCGGGTTGGTCATCGGGTTCGGCTGGCCGCTTGGCAGCGTCGGCCGACAGTTGAACTCGTAGTAGTACGTGCCCGCGTTGGGGATATTGTGGATGTATGCCCACTCGTCTGAGCCTTGCTTTTCGGCATCAACCTTCTTCTGCATCAGCTTCTGCTTGATCTGCCCAACGTCGGGGATCCAATCGAGCAGGCCTTCTTCGTAGCGGAGGTATTGCAGGTTCGCGTCGGGGATCGTCTCTTGCACGAGACGGATGTTGCCCATGCCGTCGGCGTTCCAATAGTGCTTGTTCTGATCGAAGACCATGCGTACCTTGTGCCGCCATTCAGTCAGGACGTAAGGCCCGTTGGTGACGAGGCGGTCCGGGTCGCCGAAGTAGCTGTCCTCGATGTACCAGCCGGCGTCGTCGATTTTGGCCATGGGTTCCAAGTGGTGCTTGGGCATCGGCGAAAACGTCGGGAACGCAGCGAGTGCATCGAAGTAAGCGGTCGGCGCTTCGAGTGTGACCTGTAGCGTGCGTTTGTCGAGGGCTTTGACGCCGACCTTCTTGTCGAAGGCTTCGAGCGTGACCGCCCAGCGTTCTTCCGGCGTTAGCTCAAGCTGCTTTTCGAAGTCAGGATACTTTTCGAGGAAGTCTTGTCGTTCTTTGTCTTTTTCTTTTTGCTCTTCTTCGTCTTCGCCTTTGAACATGGCTTCGTAGGCGTCTTTGCTGACTAGTGCGCCACGCCATTTTTTAAACTCTGGCACACCCTTGATGATGTTGAAGAGCGACTCGTACTTACCCGCAGTTTCCTTGATCATCCCGCGACGCCAGCCGAAGACGAAGTCGTCTGCGGTGACGGACACGCCATCGGACCACTTCGCGTCTTCGCGGAGGGTGAAGGTATAGGTCAGGCCGTCTTCGGAAACGGTCGGCATGGACTCCGCGGTGCCGGGCTCGATGCCCTCGCCGCCCCAAGTGATCACGAGCAGCGGCTCATAGATCGCCTTGACCACGCGGAAGTCGGTCGACGCAGAGGTTCGGCCCGGGTCCATGTTGCCCGGGTCGTTGGGGATCGCAAAACGCAACGTCCCGCGATCATCAACATCCTCGGGCAGCGTGCTCGGCCCGGGATCAAAACTCGTAAACGCCGCGAACAAAGTCACGACCGCGATTAAACAGAAAATGACAGCAATACGGAACATGGGTGTAGTTTAGCGAGTGATGTTCGGCTGGGTGTTTGATTAGGCTTAGGCGTTGGGTGCCACGGTCGATCCGCTTCAGCGGTCGCCCGTGAGCGCGACAAAAACAACATCGTGGTGGTGAGTCTGCTTAACATCGGTGTCAGCACGGGCGACTGCGTTGCAGATCGACCGTGGCACCCGGATGCTTATTCACTCTTGGTCTTCGACGACTTGCACCAGCGTCACGCGGAAGCTGAGCACCGCGTTTTCGGGGATGAGTCCGCCCGCGACGCTGTATTTGCCGTAGGCCAAGTAGGGCGGAATGGTGAGTTGGCGGGACTCGCCGGGGCGCATGCCGGTGATGCCGATGTCTAGGCCCTTAATGACTTCGTTGTTGCCGAGGGTGAATCGCATGGGCTGGCCGCGATGGACGGTGGCGTCGATGACTTCGTCTCGGCCCTCGACGCGGGCGAGGTAGTGCAGGTCGATGGTGTCGCCGGGCGTGCAGGCGGGGCGGTCGATGTCGCCGGGGCTTTCGATGATGAAGGTGACACCGGGCCGAACGGAGACGAGCTGCACATCGAGGAGGAACGGCTCGTCGGGGATCCGGTTGATGCCGGGCAGGCTGCCTTGGTCCGAGTGGCCGCGGGGGACCAACATGCGGAGCTGCTCGCCCTCGCGGATACCGGCCAAGCCCTCGTCCAATGCACGGATCGCCTGGCCCCGCGCAAGCGTGAACGACTGCGACGCGTCGTTGATCAACGGCTTGCCGTCGAGCGTCTGCGCGGTGTAGCGGACCGTGAGGTAATTGCCCGCCCGTGCGGAGACACCATCTGAGAGGTGCGTGATCTTGTAACGCAGGCCCGATGCCGTGTGGTGAAAATCGTCGTAATCAGTCGGAGCAGGCTGCATCGCCGCGAGCACGATCGGCACGGTCTCAGTCGTAGTAGGTGGGGTCGGCCGGGCAGCGGGCTTATCCGTAGGCTCATCGATTGGATCGGGTAGCGACTGGGCCGCGACAAAGACCGGCTCGGGGTCGTAGTCCATCCCATCTGGCAGGGCAGGGCGATCGTCGTCAGCAACATGATCCAGTTCGTTGCTGGGTATGGCTGGCAGCGGTGCCGCAGCAAGGCCGGGCGCACGGGGGTCCTGCGAGTTTTTAATAAGTGGATCGGATGTCGTTTGCTGGGCGACTTCTTGGATTTCGTAATGCGTCGAATCGCTAGAGGATTGCCCGCTCTCCTCGGCGTCGACTTCTTGCGTATCCTCAGCAGGAGCAGGCGTTTCAATCCCCAGCCACTCGGGGTGGTTGAGATAGACGTAGCCCGCTGCGGCGACGAGCGCAATGATCACGAGCATCGCGAGCAGGCCGACGGGGTTGCGTCGCGTCTTGCCGGTCGCGTCGTGAGCTTGTTGGACTTGGGCTTCACTTAGCGTTGGCCCGTCTTCGAGCTTGGCCACGCCGGACTCGATCTGGCGGTAGCGCTGCAGGTCTTTGTCAGAGCCCTTGCGGGTCCGGGCTGCGTATCGGCCGTGTTCCGGGTCTTCGACAACGTAGAACACTCGGCCCTGCTCGTCGCGCAAGGCTCGGCCGAGGTCGTGCTCGCGGATCTTCACCGGTCGGCCGGAGTACGGGCTAAGGATCGTGACAGGGGGCATGTCGGCTCGCTTGGGTTCAAATCACACACAACTCGATCAGCACAATCGCTGACCCGCGATCACACATTGTATCCCATTCGCTGCCGCTTCCTAATCCACATCACGCTTATCGGGGCCTATCCGCAAGCCGTGCCCGATAAGCACGCCCGGCCAAACGCTGGGTCCGAAAAAGTCACCCCTTCAGGCGTATGCCACTCGGCTCGGCCAAACGCGGGGTCCACTTCAGTTACTCATCCAGCGAAACAAAAAACCGGGCCGATGATGCTCTGCAACGTATCCAGCCCACACCAAGGAGCCGCGATGACCAAACAGCAAACCATCGACCTCATCCGCCAACGCAACCACTCCGCCTCAACCGAGTTCCTCACCCGGTTCGATGAGCAATCCCTGGACGTGTACCTCCGCCGACTCTCCACCGTCTGCAACCACCGCGGCCGATCCTCCCGCTGGGTCCGCGACACCAAGAGCCCCGCCGTGACCATGCGCGTCGCCGCCTGATCCGCCGCAGAGCATCCCCGCGAAGCATCATGACCGCGTACTCGAGCAAAGCCTGGCTCCTCGATGGGCCGATCCATAGCTGCCCCGGCATCCTGCACCTCGCCGAAGGCCGCCTGAACTATCTCATCCTCGAGCCCGGCACCTTCTCAGACAAAGGCATCAAAAAGCTACTGACCCGCCACGGCAAAACCGAAGATACGCCACTGGACTACCCGCTTGAGCTCTTCTCCCACGAGCAGTCGGAGGTCACCCGCTTCCACGTGCCCTGGTACTACTTCGGGGCTGGCGGCAAGCTAGACTTCAAACAAACCAAAGTCCGCTTCTCCTTCATCCGACCAGAAAACACCGTCGAGCCGACGTACTACTCCGAAGCCTTCCGGAAATACATGGGCGGCACAAGCCAACAAGAAGTCAGCATCGCCGAGGGGCGAAAGGCCGGCAAGCAGTGGAAAGCCCTGCTCAACACCCCTTAGCAGCCAAAACAAAACAAATCCCAACCCAAGCCCATGGCTTGCCCGCTTTGGGGCACCCCGTGGAGTCGCTTTAAGCCACGCCAAGAGGTCGCTTTAGGATTTTTACGAAGCCCAAACGATAACTGCACAACATTTTGCAGCGCCAATAAAATGCTATCTTCGATACCCCGTCTCAAACACGGGCAGCGATCCCCAACCCCACCCCAATCCCTAGGCACCGACATGAACCCTGCCAACACCGCCAAAGTGACCCTCGGCTTCGGCATCGCCCTCATCCTCCTAGCCATCGTCTTCTTCTTCCTCACCGGCAGCACCACCGCGCTCATCCCCGTCGGCGTCGGTCTGCCCATTGCGCTTTGCGGACTGATCGCCTTCAAAGACAACCTACGCAAGCACGGCGTCCACATCGCCCTCATCTTCGCGCTCCTCGGCGTCCTCGCCACCCTCGGCATGATCCCACGCATCATCACAGGCAAAGCCCCTACCCTCGCCGCCATCGAAATCATCCTCATGGGCCTCATCAGCGCCGCCTTCATCTTCATGGGCGTCAAATCCTTCAGAAACGCCCGAAAGGCCCGTGAGGCTTCCTGAAGCTTTTCGCTACCCATCGCAACATCAAATAACAGGCCCGAACAGTCCTTTTTTGTCACCTTCTTCTTCTGCGGACAGATTAGAGCATCTTGCGTATTTAATGGCATGTCTCGAGCTCCTTCTCCCTCGGCGGGAGAAGGCGGGGGATGAGGGGGAGGCGTCAAACAAACGGCGGCTTGTTCCCTATTTCATTGTGAATCGAACGCTGTCCCCTCACCCCACCCCTCTCCCCAAGGGGAGAGGGAGCTAAGACAGC
>JBGCDC010000396.1:0-4542 GCA_045105055.1 Phycisphaeraceae bacterium
CTTCCGAAAGGCGGGCGTGCAGAGTCTTGAAGCAGCCGCGTGCTACGCAGCGGTATCTGCCGATGGTGCGTGATGACGAGCTGCCGCTGACCCAGCGGATCATCGAGCTTGCGTGCATGTGACCTGCCCCCATAGTTGATACCAGTAACTATGTTACTCCAAGGGCCGTTCCCCGTGCTGCCAGAGGGCTGCGCAGCGTAGCGGAGCAGCCCTCTGGCGCGATCGCCTCCGGCGCCGGCGGCCGGTAGCCCAGCGACGAGTGCGGACGCGCCGTGTTGTAGTGCTCCCGCCATCGCTCGATCAGCACCTTCGCCTCCAACAACGTGTTGAAGATCTCGCCGTTGAGCATCTCATCCCTGAGCTTGCCGTTGAAGCTCTCGATGTACCCGTTCTCCCACGGGCTCCCCGGCTCGATGTACAAGGTCTTCACGCCGACACGCTTCAGCCAGCCCCGGACCGCCTTGGCCGTAAACTCGGCCCCGTTGTCCGACCGGATGTGCCCGGGCACACTCCGTGTCGCCATCAGCCACGCCAGACGCTCGAGCACGTCGTCGCTCTTGAGACTCCTGGCCACGTCGATCGCCAGGCACTCCCTCGTGTACTCATCGATCACGGTCAGCATCCGAAAGGGACGCCCTTCACTCGTGCGACCTTGCACAAAGTCGTAGCTCCACACATGATCGCGATGCTCCGGCCGCAGCCGCACGCAGCTCCCGTCGTTGAGCCACAGCCGGCCCCGTTTCCGCTGCTTCTTTGGCACCTTAAGCCCCTCACGCTTCCAGATCCGCTCCACACGTTTGTGGTTCACATACCAGCCGTCCGATCGCAGCAAAGCCGTGATGCGCCGGTAGCCGTACCGCCCGTACATGCACGCAAGCTCGATGATCCGCTGGGTCAGCGGCAGCTCGTCATCACGCACCATCGGCAGATACCGCTGCGTAGCACGCGGCTGCTTCAAGACTCTGCACGCCCGCCTTTCGGAAGCAGCAAAGCGATCCCGCAATGCGTGGACCGCCTCACGCTTGCGACGCGGGCTCAGAAGTTTCCCGAGGCGATCTCCTGCAGCATCGCCTTGTCCAGGTGCGCCTCGGCCAGCAGCTTCTTCAGCCGAGCATTCTCACGCTCGAGCTCTTTGAGCTTCTTGGCCTGGTCGGTCTTCAAGCCGCCGTACTCCTTGCGCCACCGGTAGTACGTCTGCGCTGTGACTCCAAGCTGCCTGGTCATCTCGGGGACCTTCATCCCCTGAGCCAGCAGCACCTCCGCTTCGCGGAGCTTGTTGATGATCTGCTCGGCCGAATGCCGGATCCTTGCCATGCTTTGCCTGCCTTCCCAGATGCGTCCATCCCGCCGCATTGTCGCATAGCGAGTGGACTAGTTTCTGGGGGGCAGGTCAGGCTGCCCATACCCCTTGATGGGAAGCCAAACAGAGCAGCTGTATTCGCTGTACTACCGATGCGCGGGATGCCGAAACACCTATGTTGTGTTTCAGGTAAAGCGTGCGGGAATCAAACTTCAACTCACAGGACGCTCTGACCCGTACCGGCCCACGGTCGGCTCGGAGTGGCCAAAGGCCTGTCGTCCGATTGTCTCTGACGCGCTGGCAGCAGACTTCCAGAACGACACCCCCGCAGCGTACTATCACCTCCGGACCGCTCTTGAGTTCTTGATGAAGCAGACTCTTGCACTCTCGACAGCAGCCAAGATTGATGGGACCGAACTCAACAATCTCTACAACTCAACTCTGCCAGACAACCTCCGGTCTGACTTCCCAAGCCTTGGAAAGATCTACTCAGAGTTGAGCGAAGGTATTCATACACGAAGGGGCGATACAAACAGATTTCGTGAGCTCGTGGCGATGGCGAACGATCATCTTAAAGCAAAAACTCTCTTCGAGAAGTACGCATTATCAAGGGACGGAAAAAGCTAGCCTCAACTGGTGTCAGTGGTGATAGATTTGGGTGCAGCGATGCGGTCACATTCGCCTGGACACACCTGACCCAGAGCCAACCCTGGATTGGGCACTGAACAAACTCGGTACACGCCCATCTTGCGGCCATTGTCCCAACAGCACTGAGTGACTGAAACTGCGAGCACAGTCATTCTGTGCCCTGCTTTGTGCCTGAAAGGAAACACCGATTCGACCATGCGGCAACTCAATGCAACCGCAACCCACACTTCTTCATCACTCTCTCGATCGTGAGGTCGCCGCCATTCTTATGCACGATTGGCACGCGAGCTTCATCCACTCTTAGGCACTGCGCGTAGTGCAGGCTAATCACGGCGGCAAATGGAACTCGTGCGTAGCAGTGATACTAGATCATGGCAAATCATGCCTAAAGCAGGATCACTCATCGCCAACTGCAGGACGGCGCTGCTCGCGCCATCTACTCCCAACTTCTTTCAGCTCATCATCATTTAGCGGATCCTCACTCCATCCTTGGGCGAAATCCACATCCTGCGACCTCGGAAGCTGCGCGTCCGTGAGTGGACGAACCAGGATACGCGACGGGATAGTCGTAGCTTGCCCAACAAAGACCGCTTCGCGCCGACGGAGACCCGAGAGTGCCTTTGTAAGCCCCGCCAGAGAGTCGGGGAGTACAGAGCGAACGTGCTCTCGATCAGAGTCATTTGTAACTCGCAGAACGATCCAGGAGTTGCATTGGGAAAGCACAGTTGCTTCTACCTCGCTTGGCCGTTGTGACACAAGCATAAGACCCACCCCGTACTTTCGCCCCTCCTTGGCTAGACGCCGGACAGCTTGCTGTGCAGCCTCGTACTGTGCCTCACCGCGATTCGGGACATATCGATGAGCCTCTTCGCATACCAACAAGGTCGGCGAACGCTGTCGTTCGGAATCGTGTTGCCAAACTCTGGTAGAAAACAAAAGCCGAGCAATGGCGGCACTCGCCGTGCCGGCCACCTCGTTGGGCACGCCGGATAGGTCAACGATTCGGAGCGGCTCGCCTGCACCCATGAATTGGCTAATGACATCTGTAAGTAGATCACCCTCTCCGTCCCATTGGGTCATGAGAAACGCGAGCCGGGCATCACGTAGCAAGGTGTCGATCTTCTGGAGAATGGAGTTGTGCGATTCTTGCTTGCTCGCTTGAGGCGGCTTATCTGCCTCAATCAACTCAACGAACCGATCAATCTTGTATGGAACGGGAGAATCGACAGTGATCTTCGCTGGATCAATTCCGACCGTAGTAGCTCCTTCTTGCCGCGCCTTCAGCAGAGCCTGCTTCACGATGTTCGCTTGTGATGTAGCGACGAACTCTGTCTTACCAATCACCAAGCCGATTGTCTCTTGTAGATCAAGCAGCCAGTACGGCAGCACTAGCGAACCTTCATCTGTGGAGAGCCGACGATGACCTTTAAAGGCATCGCCATACTCATTGTGAGGATCGAGCACCACGATGCACGGATTCCATCGTTTTTGCTCTCCACTCTGAGAGTATTCAAGAATGGAATGCAAAATCGCCGCCACTGTTCCGGATTTTCCAGCTCCTGTTGATCCGAGTACAGCTGTGTGCTTCCCAAGAAGCTCGTTCAGATCCGCAAATGCAGGAGTGCCGCCAGAACCAACGTGTTCACCGAGTTGTATACCGGCAGAGCCTCCTTGCCCAAAGACAAAGCGAAGCTCGGAGCGTGGCGTAAGATAAAGCCGCTGTTGAGGCAAAGGGAATGTGGACACACCTCGGTCGAACTTCAACTTCCATTCGCTCTCTTCGTTACCGCTACGGGTCCACTCTCCCTCACCGAACAAATCGGCTTCTACAACTCGAGCATTCGACGCAGCATCCTGTGTAATGCCACGCTCCTGCTGATACTCAGTCTTCATCCGCAGCCGACTGACGTAGCCGTAGATGATGGTTCGGCCAAAGTGAATCCGAACGATTGAGCCAAACTGCCCAATTGGGTAGATAATTCCGCCAAAGACTCGGGTGAGCTCAGATATTTCAGAGTCCAGTTCGGCAACGATCCGCGTGCCATCAACTTCGATAATTGTGCCAATCGTGAGATTCGGCACGGGATCGCCAGGGCTGTTTGCACTCATCGATCACCCCCGAGCAGTTGAGCGAGAACTTCAAACCGCCACCACGGAAGATCTTTATCTGAACGAATCTCTTGCTCACCGTGAAAGAACCCACGGCGGGCGTACACCCGGACATGTTCACGAATGGAGGCATCACTCAGCCAGTCTTTAACAAGTCCCTCAGGCTCTTCATCGTAGGTGAACACCAACACGGTCAAGCGGCCAGAGGATTCTCGCAAAGCTCGGTCGAGTTCGACGTTGACATGCTCGTCACCGAATGAGTATCCGGCGATGGTCAAGACAGCTTCACAGTTGACGGCCGGCCGAAGCTGATGCCTCAGAATTCCCATGATCTGCGCGTGCGGATCTCGCTGCGCCTCCCGGTATTTTGTCGAAGCCGGCCAAATCAGCACCGGTTCTGAAGCCGGCCCCGCTTGTAATGACGGACGAATCCGTCTCGGGAGTATGTCGCTACCAAGGAGGCACCAGTCGATAGATCCGTGGAC
>JBGCDC010000397.1:0-10753 GCA_045105055.1 Phycisphaeraceae bacterium
AGCCGATCGCCAAAGGCTTTGCGTTGGTGATCAAAGATCGCGGGCGTGGACCCGAGTCCGGGCAAAAGGATCAGTCGGCCAGGGAGAGTGAGTTCGCGCATGGTCTTAGTGTAATACGAAATAGCGCAAGAAAAACCCCCATCTTGCGATGGGGGCTGTTGGGGATTCTTAGATGATGGCTGCGAGACTTACTCGGCCGGCTTAGGTGCGGGCACTGGCTTTGGCTCGGGCTTGTTCGGGACCACTTCGAAGCCGTGCATCTTCATCTTGAAGATGAGCGTGGCGTAGGGTGGGATGTTGGGTGGGCTGCCTTGTTCGCCGTAGCCTAGGTTGTAGGGGATGACGGTTTCGAAGACTGCGCCGGGCTTCATGAGTTGTAGGACTTCGCCCCAGCCTTTGATGACCTGCTCTGCGGAGAAGGGCACGGTCTGATCGGTGTCAAAAGTTGTTTGCAGGACGTTGCCGTCGGTGAGCTTCAGCTCGTAATCCATGGTGGCGACGTCGTTGCTGTCGGGGCTATTGCCTTCGCCAGCTTCGATGATTTTGTAGGCGATGCCCGATTCGGTCTTGATCCAGCCGTCCTCGGCCTTCAGCTCGTCGATGTACGTTTGACCTTCTTTAATGGCGTCGCTTTTCTGCTTTTCCATCATGTAGGCTTGGAACGCGCCGAGCGTTTCTTGGACCTGCTCTTCGGTGAGCTTGGTCTTCGGTGCGACGGGCTCTTCGCCTTCCGCAGCGGGCTCGGGCTTGAGCATGGCTTCATCGACACCCGCGAGGTAGCTCTCGGGCTTAAGGTTGATCTCGGCTTCGCGGTAGCTGTTGCCGATCAGGTAGCCGATGCTTCTGCCGTCGTCTTCTTCTTTAAGAGCGGCAGCGATGCCATCAACAAAGGCTTGCATGTCGACTTCTTCGGTGCGCTGAGCGAGGAAGCGTCGGGCCAGTTCAAAGCCTTGCGAGTAACCGAGCGCGTAGTCTTCGCGTTCCTCGGCGAGGCCTTTCTTGATGCCCTCGGCATAGGTCTTGGTGTTCAGGTCAGGCTGCGACGCAGGGATCTGCGTGCCATCGCTTCGGCCGATCGCGTAGCTGATGCGGTCGAACATCGACGCGAAGCCGTCCGGGTCGGGATAGGCAGCTTCGTCATCGAGCTTGAACGCTTTTTCGCCGGAGTGGACGGTGGTCGGCGTGTGGTCGTGGTCGTGCTTCTTCTCGGCTTCACCGAGCGCGGCGGCAACGGCGGCTTCGAGGTCGGCTTGTTGCTGGGCTTCTTCGTTTTGCGCGTAGGTGACGCTGATTGTGCCAGCGGTCAGGGTGCTGGCGGCGAGCAATAGGCCCGTAAGGGTCTTGCGGGTCATAATTAGACTCCAGGGTTTAGGTCGGATTGATTCGCCGTGAGGCTCACGGCAGGTGGGTAAAGACGCCAAAGTATACCTAGATCGTACGCGCCAAGACCCGGCTTGGTTCCCTGAAACGGGCAAAGCGTTCCAAAAGACATACAATCGAGACGCACTTTCGCTCACCGGAGACTCGCTATGCCGATCTTTACCATCTTGTTTGGCGTTGCCCTGATGGCGGTTGGGGTCGGTACGTACGTGGGTGCAGGCGAGGGTGCCAGCCTGTCTGCCTTCTTGCTTCAGATGATCCTTGGGATGCTCGCCATCGGCATGGGCGTCGGATCGCTTGTGAAGAAAGAGCTTCGGATGCACCTCATCCACGGCGCGGTGCTCCTCGCGTGTTTGGGCGTGATTGTGCCCACGATCAAGTTTGGGCTGCACCTTTTTGAGTTAGAACGGTCCGTTCAGATGAACTTGCTGCGGGCTTTGTTGACCGTGGCGTTTAGTGGTGCGTATGTTTATGCTGCTGTTCAGTCGTTCCGTGCAGCCCGTAGAAGCCGTACAGACGCAACCGAGGCCGAATCGAACACGCCCGAAATCGAGGCTGATTCCACGCCTGCCGAATAACGTGGCATAATGTAGCTCCCGCGGATCCCCTGCCGCGTATGAGACCTACGGAGAACTCCTTTTGTCGTTTTACGAACCCATGCACTGTCGGCTTGACGCATTCACCGCGCTACGCGATGAGCTCGCCGAACTCGAAACCACCGATGGCTTGGTCCGCGCTGCTGTTGCGGTGGCGATGCATGAGCTCGATCACGACGAAGCCGACCCGATGCAGGTGATGACGGCACTGGACGACCTAGCCGACCAAGTCCGCGGACGAGTCGTCGGCGATTCTCCCCGAGCACTCCTCGCCCACGCACACTTCGTGCTCTTCGAAGAAGCACGCTTCCGCGGCAACCTCGGCGACTACGACAACACCGGCAACAGCTACCTGCCCCGTGTCCTTAAGACCCGCCTGGGGCTGCCGATCATGCTGACGCTGGTCTATAAAGCCGTGCTCGAACGACTCGGCATCCCGACCTTCGGTATCAACGCGCCGAGCCACTTTCTCGCCGCCGTCCCCGCACTCACCGTCGGCTCGGTTACCAGCCAACGCGACGACCTTGCCCTGATCGACCCGTTCTGTGGCGGCAAGCTGCTTAGCCGAAGCGAAGCCATCCAACGCATCGCACTCAACGCCGACGGTGACATGCTCCTCGACGAAACCGTCGACCTGCTCCCCATCGCGACGCATAAGCAATGGCTCATCCGCATCCTCAGCAACCTGCACATGGGCTTTGACCGACGCGGCCAAGTCGATGACAGCCGAGCCATGTCCGAACTGATCTGGCTGGTCGAGCAAGAGGGCTGACCTGTAGCGGGCGTAGCGTGTCGTCATAGCTCCGGGCGGAAGCCAGGAGCCGCGATATCGAAAAAGCCTTGCACGCATTATGCAAGCCCGCTTATCCCGGCTCCTGGCTTCCGCCCGGAGCTATGAAACGCAAAGCATACGTACAAAAAAAGCCCGCGGGACTGGGGATTAGTCACCGCGAGCCTGAGGGGGTGGGTTTGGTCGCGTCGGTTAGTTGAATAACCAACAACTAGAGAATTCTATTCCTCACGCCTACGATTTCCACTCTGCAACGTTAAAAAGTTGCTTCACTTAGGACCGCTCCCATGCCCATCACACGCATCGCTCTCGTTGGCCACTGTGGCTTTGATTCTGGCTCGCTTTCGCGCTTCGCCAGCAATGCCGCGCCCGATGCGGAAGTCGTCCGTGTCAACGATCAGAAGTCACTCGACGACGTTGCCAACGCAGACACCCTGCTGCTGGTCAACCGCGTGCTCGACGGTCGATTCACCGTCGGCGGGTCCGGCATCGAACTCATCAAAACCATCGCAGCACAAGCCGACGCCCCGCCCACCATGCTGATCAGCAACTTCGCAGAGTCCCAGGAAGAAGCGGTCGCAGCTGGCGCATTGCCTGGTTTCGGCAAATCACAGGTCGGCGATGCCGCAATGAAACAACGCATCGCCGACGCGGTTACGGGCTAGCGCAGCCGTCAGGTGAAATAAAAACCAGCCGCGGGAAGCGGCTGGCGGAGTCGTTTTGAGATTTCATGCGACACTCGGTTATTTGTGGAAGTCACCGTCTCGGCTGAAGTAGTTCGCCCAGATGTTTTCCATGCCCACCCAGTCCCGCGCACCGACACTGAGCGTGCGGATCTCTTGGGAGTTGTCGTTGAAGACCGACGCGGAGCCATCCCAATACGCGACGTTGTACCTGTTCTCGTGGTGGATATCGACGGGATGTCCAGCGCCGCCGTTATAGAACGTCGTGTTTGAGAAGTTGTCTGCGTAGAAAGCGCTATCCGAGTTGTATTCAGGGTCATCGAGATTCTGGATCAGATCGCGCTGGTGGTAGCCTTGAGCCATCCATCGTCCAGGAGCGGACCATGGATCGTCGCGGAAGCCTTGGGTCGGGTGGGTGTAGTTCGCGTTCTCGCTTTTATAGACCGGGCACCATGCGATCTCGAAACCCGCTAGATAATCTTGATTGAACAAGATGCCTGATCCGGTCCAGCCGTTATCGAGGCTGTTTTCCACGCCGCCCCAGTTCTTGTTGTTTCGGCCGAAGGACCTGCTGAAAATGGTGTACGCATCCCAACGCGCGAACTTCGCAAGGTCGCCCTTGTTGTCGCTTGCGTAAGACCATTGTGCATTGACGATTTGGTCGAGCTTGTTCAGGCACTGCATGTCCTGAGCGGTTTCCCGCGCCTTGCCCAAGGCCGGCAGCAGGATCGCGATCAGCAGCGCGATGATCGAGATAACGACAAGGAGTTCGATGAGCGTGAAGGCTCTTTTGTATGACGACATGTCAGGCTCCTTCGAGTGAGCGTGCTTAGAAAAAACATGACGAGCAGAGAATTGCTGTCATAGACAAACTAATTTTACACTGCTGTCGCCACTAAAACTAGTCTTATTTGAGACAAAAAGAGCATCGATTCAAGACAAAACAGTTGTAAATGCACAAAGAAAAACCCCCGATTGCTCGGGGGCGGATAAAAAGCGTGATGGTTGAGCGGGCTCAGCCTTCCCAGCCGGGCCAGTGCTCATCGTTGCGGATGTAGTTGCCGGTGTCGACGGGGTCGAAGAAGACGGGGAGCAGCGGGTGCTCGACGGGCTCTTCTTGGTCGTTGACCGCGACAAGGGACTCTTCAGCGGCGTAGGTGTTGCCGTTGGACCGGTGTACGAGGACGTGATACCAGGGCTGGCCTTTGCCGGGCTGGCTCTGGTTCGAGTCGTACCAGGAGTCCTCTGCTTGGCAGGACATGTCGAAATCGACCACAACGCCGCGGTAGCCGTAGCGCTGGTGCTCGACGACTTGGCCGATGTGGAACTTAGGCAGGTCGCCTGGGAAGTAGTCGGGGATGTCAATGGGGCTGTGCTGGCTCATAGCGGTCTCCAATCGTGGTGTCGCGGCCAAGCGTCTCTGTTAACTATACGCACAATAAAGGACGTAGATTCATTAACGTCAATTAATACTTACGTTTTGTAAGTTTTTGCGTATCTTCAACACAATGCAATACTTGCAGGCCAAAAAGCAACGGCCATCGCGTCGGGCGGTATTGTAATATCGGGTTTCGAGCTGGATCAGGACAGAAACGGTTCAAAACAGCTGTAAATGGAGTTCAGGGCGATGTATTCCAGCTCCTTGAACATGGGATAGGCATTCTTGCCTGTCCCACTAGTGGCTCTCTTTTAGTCTCTACTCCTCGACCGGCAGGATCTCGCCGTAGGCGTGCTCCGCCTGATAAGGCACATTCGCCGCAGACCGGCTGTCTGGGACGTTGTAGACCTTGTTTCCAAGATCATCATCGCCGGGGATCGTCCGCACGATCGGGCCTGAGGAGCCGATGCCTGTGTTCACGCTGTCCCGTGCGACCACGCCTCGGCCGTCCTCGCGCGATCGCAAATCAACGAAGCCCAGCTTGTGAACCACACGCGGATCAAAAATGACTTTCCCGTTCTCCGTCACGTACGCAAAGCTGTCGTCGCGTGAAACCCGGGCAAGCCCACGGAAGAACGGGTCCGCCTCTTTGAACTGCGGGACCAACCCCCCCTTCGCGGTGCGGTTGATGTAGCCCCATCGGCCATCGAACTTAACCATCGCATAGGTGCTAGCGGTGCTGAGGTCTCGGCCGTTGCGTCGGCCTTGATCTGCCTCGCCTTCTTCAAAGTCACTCGAATGCACCGCGTCATCGAAATCGTCGACCGCCTCGAACTGCGGGTTGATCGCCCAGCGGTCCGCCTCGGTAATGAAGCCCCACTTGCCACGGGTCTTCACCGCCGCCATGCCGAAGTGAAAGTCGCGTGCGTCTTCGTACGTCGGATCAATGCGAAAGCGGAAGGCCTTATTGATAAACCCCCATCGCAGTTGGCCGTTGACCTTGCCTTGCACCTTGGCGTAGCCCTCGTGGAAATCGCCCGCCTGCTGGACGGTGCCGGACTTGTCGTGCCAGGCGACCTTGCCCGCTTTGTTGATATAGCCCCAGGTATTATTGGGGAACTGCACCGCCGCGAAGCCATCGTGGAATGAGCGAACGCGTTTGTATTGCAACGGAATTTTGAGTTTGCCTGCACGGTTGACGAAGCCTGCCTTGCCGTCCTTTTCGACCGCGGCGAAGCCGTCTTGCATACGGAGCATCCCGTCAAACTGCATCGGCACAAGCAGTTTACGGGTCTTATCGATCATGCCCCACTTGCCGTCGTTCATCACCACCGCGCAGCCCTCGCTAAAACGGTCGGCATAGTCGTACGACGCAATCACAAAAAACTCGCGCGGGTCATCGTCCTTCGCCGGGTCGCCACGGAGGAAGCCCGTCTTGCCGTTGCTGACGTAGCGAGCAAAGCCCTCGAAGCTGTAATCAGTCCACTCGAAGCGCGGGTAGACGATGACCTGCCCGTCCTGATTGATCAGGCCCCAGTTGTTGTTGATGTTGATCGGGAACAGCGCGTCGTCTGCCGCGGCGTCGGCGATCTCGACCTGATCGGTCTTCTGCCCCTTGCCATTGAACACCCAGTTCGGCCGAGGCTGCTCGTCATCTTGCGCAACGATCGGGCTTGCGGGCAAGAGCACCGCACAGGCGAGCAAGGCAGCGGTCAGGTGGTTGGTAGGCATCGGTGCTCCTTGCACTTGTGGACAACTTCAATCCGTCAATCGCCCCCGCCACAAGGTGGGGGCTCGACGCTCTCTAACAGGCCAACCACCCTCTTACGGTGAGGGCTATTTTTACTTCGTCGGCTGATTCATCATACGGAGCGGCACGCCAACTGATCCCTACAAAACCTCAAACTCTAGCGTTCTATTTCATATCAATCGCTAAACATGCGATAAAGTGCATTCATGACCGGTGATGCAACCAATACGACGCAAATAGCTCCGGGGATCGACCTCCCCGACGCGTCGCTGTCGTTCACCTTCAGCCGATCGTCGGGCCCGGGCGGCCAGAACGTCAACAAAGTCAACTCGCGCGCGACCCTCACGGTCCCTGTCAGTGCGCTGCGCGAGGTGCTGCCGCCCGACGCGATCCCTCGGCTCAAGGTCATCGCTTCTCGCTACGTCACGCAAGAGGGATTGCAGATCAGCGCTAGCGACAGCCGAAGCCAAATCACCAACCGCCGCGCATGCCTAGACCGCCTGCGGGAGGTCGTCGTCGAGTCGCTTATTCGGCCAAAACCCCGCAAAAAAACAAAACCCTCCAAGCGAGCCAAGCAGCGACGGCTCGATGCAAAGAAACACCGGTCGAAGATCAAAGCGCGGCGAAGCGGGACAAGTGGCGATTAGGGAGTCGGCCGCGTATCAAAACCGATTCCCTATTCCCGAATCCCTACGACCTGCAATCAACTGTCATCCATATGTCGATTGCTTGCATCTTCCGGGTTCAAATGTTCCCCACAGAATTTGCAATAGGTCGCATCGAACTCGTGGCCGTCACGTGAGCAACTGGCACAGTGCTGCGTCGTTGATCGTTTTGCGTGACGCTGGGCCTCGACCGCAATCGCGCCGGAGAGGATCCCGGTCGGCACGATGATCATGCTGTAGCCGATGAGCATCATGACCGCGGACAAAAATTTACCCAATTCGGTGGTCGGCGTAATGTCGCCGTACCCCACGGTGGTCATCGTGACAACCGCCCAGTACATCGATTGAGGCATCGAAGAAAACTGATCATTACCCGCACGCGATTCGATGACATGCATCAGCGCGGCCATGATCGTGATGATGATCAGCACCGTCGTAAGGAACACCGCGATCTTATGACGCGACAGATAGAACGCATGCCGAAGCGCGTCGGCCTCGCCCAGGAACTGTACGAGTTTGAAGATACGGAAAATCCGTAGCAGCCGAAGCATACGGATCACCATCATGTTCTGAGCGCCGGGCACAAACAGACCGACATAGCTCGGCAGGATCGAGAGCAAATCCACGATCCCATAGAAACTAAAAATATAGCGCAGAGGCTTTCGCACGCAGATCAAACGAAGCACGTATTCGATCGTGAAGAGGATGGTAAAAAACCATTCGAGGCCGATGAATAAGCTGTGATAGTCAGTGCGTATCGATTGAACCGAGTCGAGAATGATGACCACGACACTCGCCAAAATCGCAGTGATCAGGACGATATCAAAGAGCTTACCCTTCTGATCGTCGGCCTCAAAAATGATTTCATGCAGCCTTGCACGCCAAGGGGCAAAGGGTGTGGGGTTGTTGTTCTGCTCAGACATGCATAAAGACTATCAGGCAATACCCGTTCGTGTTGTTTCGACATTCAATTGGTAAGTGTTGTTTTAATTCGTACAAAGAAGATGCATCTAATCAGACAACCACTCGCATCAATGTTTGTAAATTGATACAATTGATCTTCGGACTATTTGTAAAAACACAACCTTTATCATTCAAAGAGATACCCCATGCCTAATCTTGCTACTATTTTAAAAGAAGAAATCGCACGCTTGGCACGTAAAGAAATCCGTGCGCAGGTTGGTAAAACTCAGAAGCAGGTTTCCGATCAGCGGAGAGATATCGCTGAGCTAAAGCGTGTCAATGCGGACCTAAACCGCCGATTGAATTATCTCGAAAAGCGTGAAAAGAAACGACTCGGCCAGCCGATCGCGATGAAGGCTGCTGGCAGCGCTGGCGGCGGCATGGGAGAGGCTGGCGGCACCCCGCGATTTAGCCCAAAGTGGTTGGCCAAGCACCGCGCAAAGCTAGACCTGTCCGCCGCAGATTACGCCAAGCTCGTGGGCTGCTCGCCGCTGAGCATCTACAAGTGGGAAAAAGGCGAATCAACCCCCCGTGCGAAACAGCGGGAAGCACTGGCATCGATTCGCGGCCTGGGCAAGCGTGAAGCGCAGCGACGCATCGAACTAATCGCCTAGCCTAAGCAAACACTACAAACCATCGACCCGGCACAGTGTGATGTGCCGGGTTTTTCTTGCGCCGCGTCCGCACCTTGCGTTCGCGTCTTTGAGAGATGAATCAGACCTTTGACCTGAACTGTAATTGGAGGCCAAAGGATGCGTGATGACAAACCGGCTACCCGCTCTACGCCACGGCTTTACGCTGATGGAAATTTTGATCGTCGTGGTCATCCTCGGCATCTTGGCCGCGATCGTCATCCCCAGCTTCGCTAGCGCGACTGAAGACACCCGCAAAGCCGCGTTCACGCAAGACCTGCGTGCGTTTGAAACCGGCATCCTGCGCTACGAAGCGGATAACGCTTCGTTCCCGCCCGATGGCGGATCGGGCACGGTTCCCAGCGGATTGGAAGACTACGTCAACGTCCCCAAATGGCAGAGCGGATCATCCATCGGCGGCGTCTGGGACAACGAAACCAATGATGTGGTCAGCGCGGGGATCGGCATCCACTTCAATGGCACGGGGCAAACCCGCGACGCGACTTACATGGCCGACATCGACGCAATGGTCGATGACGGCGTGGTTACCACGGGGTCGTTCCGTGTCTTTGGCGATCGTTACTACCGCGTGATTGTCCCTTGACAGGCGCGGCGGGCCGAGGCGGCGGCTGAACCGGCGCAGCGGCACTCGCGCGTTGGCTGGCGTGCAATCGCTCCATTCGGATGCGTCGGCGTTCACGCTGTGCCTTCGCTTTTTGGTGCGTGATCAACCACACGATCATCGCGACCGCGATCAAGCCAGCCCCAAGCGTGCAGAGGATAATGATCAACGCGGTCGAGTCCGCTCGCCCCGGCCCGGCCGTGGTCACAGTCGCTACGGTTTCAGATTCTTCTGCGTCTAAAGCGTTTTCCGCTGTTTCAATCACCGCTTCGCTGACAGGCACTTCCGGTTTTCGCCCATCGCTTGTAGCAGGCGGTGTCGCTTCATCGACGGGATCAGGCCTAGGTGCAAACGCAGGCAGGGCATCGCCGCCGAAGCCCGTATCAAAAGCAAGCGTGCGCATTCCATTTTGGATGACATAGGTCAATCCGCTGAAGTCTTCGACGGAGAAGACGCTGACCATCGCGATGCCGTCCTTACCGATCATGCCGTGGGTGTGGTATTGGATCGGGACTTGACCCGCTTTATGCGGGATCTTGCCGGTGAAGTCGAATCGACCGTCGTCTTCAAGCCGAGTGAGCTGTGCGTGTTTATTTCGGAAGCGGTCGATGAACTGCGGCGTGTCGATCGTTTCGGGCAGTCGGCCTTGCTCGCGGAATGCGCCGACTAGCGCGTAGAGCAGTTGGAGCCTACCTTGCTCATCGAGTTTTGCGGCGGGTCGGTACTGCTTGGGCATCGCGGCGTAAGGCTTGAACTGCACGAGCATGTAGGGGAACACAAGCGTGTCAGACTCGTTGAGTGCAAAGCCTGCGATGAAGCCGCGGCCAGTGATGTGGCTGATCTGAGCGTTGGCTTGCGCGAGCAGGGCCTTACTCATCGGCGGCCAATCGGTCGGCTGCTCCATCGATAAGTGGTAGCGATCGTTTTGCCAGGTCTGTGCATTGGTGCTTGATGCACAAAGCAACAATAGAAGAAATGAAAACACCCAGAAGCCTCGGAAATATGTCATTTTTGATCCCTCGGAAAATCGTTGAGTAAAACGAAGCGGATAAGTTAGTTGCACCTTAACTCAAATCAGCCTGATCGCAAAATCAGCGGATCAAAATAAAACACCCCGCGATCGACACGGGGTGTTTCGGTTGAGATTTTTGGGATGAGTTTTAGGCGGTGCCTAGTGGCGGGGCTCCGCCTTCGCCTGCGGCGGCTTGCTGCTTGCGCATCTCGTAGTTTTGCTGGACGATCTGGTCGGACCAGCAGTACGTGGCGACTTCCATGACAACGGGATATTTCTCGA